>JAUXDP010000023.1 GCA_030618325.1 Methylococcaceae bacterium
AACTCAACTTGTTTACATGGACCGTTTTAATGACTTTTCCATCGATATATTAATTTACTGCTTTTCCAGGTCAGTCGACTGGACCAAGTGGCTGGAAGTCAAAGAAGATATTTTATTTAAAATTGCTGAAATTTTAAAACAAAATAATCTTGAATTTGCCTATCCGACTGCAGTGCGAATTTATAAGCCAGAAGGGAATGATGAATTTACAGAACTCGATATGATTGATACGAATATCGATAGCGTTGCTTAATACCGTGCTTCTATAAAATTGTTCCTTCTCGTTATGAACAAACCAACAAGTTCTGAGGAAAATGAGAGCTCTTGGCCAATTACTGTTATTTATTCATCAATAATTGCATCAAAAGATTTTGAGCCTCACTGCTACTTGGGTTAAGGCTAGCAGCATTTTTCAATGCGGAAAGCGCATCAGATATCTGTCCATTTTGAAAAAGGGCTTTGGCAAGACTAAAGAAAGGGGCAAATTCATTAGGTGTTAATTGAGTAGCTTCTTGGAATTTAGGAATTGCCTCACTCAAATTCCCTTGGGAAACAAGTTGTGTGCCGTATGAAAATAAGGTTTTTCCAAGAGCTGATTTCGCTTTGGCACTATCAGGAGCTAGCTCAAGGGTTTCGTGTAGATAACCTATAGCCTGACTAAAATTCCCATTTTTAGTTTCAAAAAGAGCGGCACTGAGTAATCCGTCTAACAAAATATCAAATGTTTGGCTTCTGGTTTCATTGGGCGAAAATCTGTATGCGCTGCGCAAGGCCGGTATTGCTGAACCCCATTGACTAAGACTTACATAGGATCGGCCAAGATACAAATAACCTTCCCCGTATTCAGGATCCAGTTCAGTTACTTTTTTGAAATAAGGAATCGCTGCTTCATATTCGCCCTGGTTAAACAAAGACAGGCCAGCATCAAATTGTTGGCTCACCGTTGAAAAAGGAAGATGTGAGCAGGCATTGCATAGCAAAAGCGTCAAAATAATTAAAAATCCTGATTTGATTTGTTTCATTTTTTCTCCCGGGTGGTATATGCGTTATAGTGTATAGAGCCTGCTAATCAAAACATCATTCTAACTCAATAAAGGAAATAGTAAATTGAAAAAGGTTATTGAGGTTTGGCACGGAAAGCTGATAAAAAAAATAGATAATAACGACTTCTGGCTGGCACTTAGCCAAGATGAACATAATAAAGCCGCTTCGATCAAGTCACCTATTCAGCGAGCCCAATATATTGAGGTTAGAGCTAAATTACGATGGGTGTTAGCAAGCTTTATTAATGTTAAACCAGAACAATTGAATTTTGCCCTGGGAGAACACGGTAAACCCTATTTGCCTAACTATAGCGATTACCATTTCAATCTTTCCCATTCCGGTGATCAACTTGTTATCACTGTAGCGCAGCATTGCCCCTTAGGGATAGATATTGAACAATGGAAACCAAAAGCTGGTTTTCAGGCATTGGTACAGAGATGCTTTGCAGAGGAAGAAAAAGCTTATTGGCTAGCATTGCCAGATAAACATAAAAAAAGTGGCTTTTATCGCTTTTGGACTCGTAAAGAGGCGTTTGTTAAAGCAACAGGCCGAGGAATAGGTTTAGGATTAGACCAGTGTGTGATTTCTCCGGAAAAACCAACTGAATTATTGAGAGTGCCTCCAGGGTATGGCCCTGCTTCAGATTGGAAAATAGCAGATCTTGATTTTCCTGAAGGCATCAGTGGGGCATTAGCTGCTCGGACTTGTGATCTTGAGGTCAGAATCAAACAACTTAATACACTTTGCGAATGAAGAGACCGGAACTTGTTGACATGGCAATCTATATTGCTTCATTATCAGATATTACAAAAGCCAAAGTGACTTTATTTAATCAAAGAGATAACCATGAATAACCAAACCAAACTTCGCTGGGGAATACTCGGCGCGGCACGAATTAATCAACAATTAATGCCTGCAATAGTCTCTGCTGGGAATAGTGAATTGGTTGCCATTGCCAGCCGCCGCCCCGGTGCGGCAGAAGAAACGCTGTCTAAATATGCCCCCGATCAGAAAAATGTAAAGATTTACGACCAACCTGAGGCATTACTTAACGATAGCTCTATTCAAGCAGTTTATATTCCACTCTCCAACCAAGAACACGCTGAATGGGCATTGCGCGCCATTGAGCAAGGCAAACACGTACTTTGCGAAAAGCCCATGGCGTTGACCGTGGCAGATATTGACAAAATAGAAGCAGCTGCACTTCAACATAATGTTCGGGTAATGGAGGGCTTTATGTACCGCTTCCATCCGCAACATATCAGGGTTAAGGAAATCATAGATTCAGGGTTAATAGGCGAAGTAAGATCAGTACGGTCCTGCTTTTCCTTTTTGTTACAACCAGCGCGTATGTATCGATTGGAAGAGACCATTGAACACGGTGGTGGCGCGATGTGGGACATCGGCTGCTACGCTATTCATGCAGCCCGGCTACCTTTCGTTGATGAAACACCATTGTCGGTAACCGCAATGGCTAAGCATATTGAAAACGGAGCCGATGTTAGTTGCAGTGGAATCATAGATTTTGGCGATGGTAAATTCGCCCAGTTTGATTTCAGCTTCGAACGTTCACGTCGTGCAGAATATGAAGTCATTGGAACCAAAGGCGGCTTGAAATGCCATAACGTCTGGGCCAAACAAGAAGAATCCCCCATCATTTCCTGGTGGACAGAAAGTGGACAGCAATGCGTGGAAACCCTCCCTACAGCTAATCATTTTCGCTTGGAAGTTGATCATTTTAGTAATTGTGTGCTGAATGAAAAAGCCCCAGGACTCTCTTTAGCAGATGCCAAAACGAACTGCCGCATCATTGTTGCTGCGTTGCAATCCGCTGCTCAAGGCCAACGAGTCCAATTAGATTAAGAGGTGAACTAAAATGAGCTGGAGAGAACGTAAAGAAGAAGAGACTTATAACGATGAGGAAGTCAAAGCACGATTAAACGAAGAGTTATCTCATTGGTATTTGGAAAATGGCTGGATACGCAGAAAATACAAAACCAGCGGATGGAAAGGGACACTAATGGTTGTTAACACCATTGGACACCTCGCAGAAGCAGCCTTTCACCATCCTGACATGACTGTATCGTACGCCTTTGTCATTGTAAAATTAATGAACCATGCAGCTAAGGGCATTACCAATAAAGACTTTGAGTTAGCACATAAAATTGAGGAAGTGATTATGTGGCAACCAGGCAATGAAAAGGGAGCGTTAATTGGTACACCTGATGACCCAAGATTTAAGTACATCAAGTACGATTGAGACAAATTTTAATTCTTCAGGGCCCCTAATAGGGAATCATACTGAAAAAAGACTTGCCTCAATCCCACTGGTAGTAACATTGACATCAGTAGCATGAATTCCACACCAGACCTCAGACCTCACCACATTCGATTTTTTTGCATGTAAAGCCCCACTGCCATTAAGTTAAGAATACAGATATAGGATGTGCTGAGGTACGAAGCGCATCTTTCGCGATTGATGCGCTTCCTATCGTCAGCACATCCTATGTTATTCTCTTAACTTAAGGCAGTGATGTAAAGCCCCCTAAAAACATCTATTGAAAACAAGTCTAATCAAGCACAGAAATATCTTTGATTATTTTAAAAATAGTCTAACACAGAAACTCTACCGCAAAGTCTTTCGCTCCATATCTCGTGTTGATATCCCTTGCGTATCTCAAACTACAACAGGGTATTTGATTACATTTCAAAGTGCTATATCAATTTTTCTATTTTTGGTCATGCACAAAGCCCTTAAATAATAATATTCATATTAAACAACAGGTTTAGACTACCATCCATTCTGATTTTCCTTTCATTCCTAACACCAACACTAATTTTGTAAAAATTTTATTTCACATAGGATCTAAAATTTAAGATAGAATGTAAGTATAGACTTACAATAGGCTTAGCACTATGTACGTCCAGCATTGCTTGTTTAATCTAATTGCCATTAACCATCCAATCAATTCAGCTAGTCAAACAACTGTTAGGTGTGCGCCGGTTCGCGACGCACACCTAACGGAGTTGCGGATTACAATTCGCTGTTGAAGCTGCGCTAGCTCGCAGCCTAACTTCAACTCCACTAGGTTTCACCGTGTCCCAAATAATATTTAGATTAATAAGAAGTCCATCCAATGACTCGTACCACGAAAATCTGGCGAGATAGCCTCGCCATCCTGTTTTGTTTTAGTTTTTTGGCTGTAAGTAATGCCGATCAACAATCTCTTGCTCTCAATAAGGGTGGAGGCTCTGTAACTCTACCTTCGTTTACAGCTCCAGATGCATTAAATAACCAGAAGCCTCGATTACCTGATACCCAACCCAGGACATTATCTTCACCCCCCAAATTTCAGTTACCCTCATTAGAGCCTACGCCCCAAACAAATCTCTCTTTATCTAAAAAAATTAATGTCTTTGTTAAGGAAGTTCGACTGACGGGCAACACCGCGTTCCCAGACGAAATACTGAGAAAGATTACCAAACACTACGAAAACCGGATAGTTAGCAATGAAGAACTACAGACACTTAGACACCAACTTACCCGCTATTATATTGATCATGGGTATATCAATTCAGGTGTAATTCTTCCTGATCAAGAGATAAAAGATGGCTTGATTTATCTACGCGTTATTGAAGGAGAAATGTCTGATGTAAAAATTAGTGGTAATAACTGGTTGCGATCCTCTTATGTTAATGATCGAATTGCCCAAAGCTTTGAGACACCGCTCAATATTAAAGACGTGCAAGAACGCTTACTACTATTGCAACAAGACCCATTAATTGAACGAATCAATGCAGAATTACGTCCCGGACTAATCCCTGGACAAAGCAGGATGAACATCCATATTACCGAAGCCAGGCCTTATGAAATTGGCATCGCTTCTGCAAATAATCGTTCCCCTAGTATCGGAGGTATCAGTGGGCAAGTATGGCTTCGTCACCGAAACTTAACAGGTTTTGGTGATGCCCTGTATTTTAGCTATTCAGGGACCGAGGGTCTTGATGATTTTTTCGGCTCTTACTCAATTCCTTTAACATCGTATGACACCCGCTTAAACCTCTATTACCAGAATAGCGAAGCCTTGGTGGTGGAAGACCCAATTGAAGATGCCTCTATTCGTAGTACCACAGAAACCTTTGGCATTTCGCTTTCCCAGCCGATATATAGAACGCCAAGACAAACTTTTACCTTGTCACTTGCTTTTGAACACAGACGCAGCAAAACATTTTTTAATAACGAACCTTTTGCTTTTGCCTTGGGAGTACCTGAGATAGGTGACGAAAAAGGTGAAAGCAAAATATCAGTGCTCCGATTTACTCAGGAATGGTTAGATCGTAGTCAGAATCAGGTAATCGCAGCCCGCTCAACATTTAATTGGGGCATTAATACTCTGGGTGCCACTATTAACGATAATGCCCCAGATGGACAATTCTTTGCCTGGTTGGGTCAGTTTCAATGGGTCAGACGTTTGCCCTGGTTGGATAGCCAAGTTATTTTCCGAACAGATGCACAGTTCGCTAACGAATCTTTGTTGCCGCTAGAAAAGTTTTCCATCGGCGGTATGCATAGTGTACGAGGTTATCGTGAGAACCAATTAGTTAGAGATAACGGTGCAGTAGGGTCTTTGGAGTTAAGAGTACCCGTTTTTCGCCTGCCACTCCCTGTCTTGAGTCAATCAATTGTTGATGGACAAGTACAGTTTGCAGTTTTTGTGGACTATGGCTGGTCTGAAAACCAGGATTTGGCAACTCCAGATTTAAAAACGATTGGCAGCTGGGGGCTTGGGGTTCTTTGGGATCCTTCACCTAAAATTCACACGGCCCTGTATTGGGGCGTTCCTTTTGAAAATATTCGAGAGGGATTAGAACATGATCTGCAAGATTCTGGCATCCACTTTTCGTTTAATGCCCAGTTATTTTAGAAGATCTATTACGTTTTCAAGAACGGGATTAAAAGTCTGATGAAAAATACTATCAAACTAATGAATCATCAATTCATAAAGCAAGCGCTATTCCTTCTGGTCAGCACTTGTTTAAGCTTTTCGGCTCAAGGAGAAGTTACACTGGACGGCTCGGTTGGACCTTCTGGCTCTTTAACTGGCCCAGATTATAGAATCACTGAAAATTTGGGCAAGCGTGCCGGTAATAATCTTTTTCACAGCTTTGGACGTTTCAATCTCAATGCAGCTGAAAGTGCCACATTCAGCGGTTCGGCAGGCATCAAAAATGTGATTAGTCGAGTCACCGGAGGCCAGACATCAAATATAGATGGTACGTTACGCGTGACAATTCCAAGCGCTAACCTGTATCTCCTAAATCCAGCTGGGGTAATTTTTGGGGAACATGCAAAACTAGATGTACCAGGGTCATTTCATGTCAGTACGGCAGATTATTTAAAATTTCAAGATGGTGTACGTTTTGAAACCGGGGTTGCAACTGCTCCCCAAGTATTATCGACAGCAGCACCCGAAGCCTTTGGTTTTTTAGGGGATAACCCGGCCAGTATTTCCCTGTCGGGTAGTATGGATAGTGTGCTTGAAGTGTCACAGGGTTCAACAATATCGCTGATCGGTGGTGATATTACTAGTGAAAACACCGCGATAGTCGCACCTGGTGGCCGAATTAATATTGCTAGCGTTGGTTCTGCTGGGGAAGTCTTTTTGAATGACTCAGGGATACAGACAGCATCATTTGAACGAATGGGGACTATTCATATCAGCCAAACCCCTGATATTCCCAGGGCTCGAGGAAGCTCGGGATCAAAAGTATCTAATCTCGACACTAGCGATGATACCTCTGGAAAAATATTTATCCGGGGAGGCCAGATGGTTATGGATAACTCTTTTGTTTCTTCCAATACCAAAAGTGGTAATGGTGGAAATATCAGGATTGGCTTAACAGATGCTTTGAATATCAGTACGCCAGAAAGAACGTTGGGAGGGCCATCTACCGGAAGCGAGATAAGTGCAAGCACCGGAGGTGAAGGGAATGCTGGAAATATTACAATTACTGCCAGCACAATTCACCTTCATGAAAATAATAACGACTCTCAGATAACTTCAATCTCTTTTGGCGATGGAAATTCTGGGAATATAACCATCACTACAGATACCTTAGAAATACAAGGCGAGACAGGAATTGAAAATAGTTCGTTTCTGCATGGAGATGGTGGCGATTTAACAATCAAAGCAAAAAACCTGAAGATATTCGATGGCGGAGAACTCAGGAATGTTAATGGCAATAATGGCCCCAATTCCACAGGCAAAGGTGGAAATCTGATAGTAGATGCTAAAAACATTCTACTCTCAGGAGAAGGAGCAGAAATTATTACTAGGGCTATGGGAAGTGGCGAGGAAAGCAAGGGCAGTAATTTAAGAATCACCACAGGTAGACTTGAGATAAGAGACGGTGGGGAGGTGGATGCGTCTACAGCCGGAAAAGGTGCTGGTGGTAACAGCCATATAGAAGCAGAGGAGATACTGTTATCGAATACTCAGGATCTCACACACTCTACTGGAATCAACGCTATCAACAGACACTTAGATGGTGCGAATAGAGAGACAGGCGATTCTGGCAACCTGACCATAAAGTCAAAAAGCTTAATTGTAGAACGCGGGGCAAAAATAAATACCACTAATTATGGCAAAGGGAAAAGTGCTACTGTCTTTATAGAATCAGATAATATTTTACTTTCCTCCGCTGAAGGCGTTGTTACAGGCATTATTCATGACTCTTTTAGTGACGGACAAGTTGGTGACTTGACCGTCAATTCAAATAACTTACAAATCCTAAATGAAGCCAGTATTAGGTCGCTTGCTTTTTCTTCGGCAGACAGTAGCAACATAACGATAAATAGCAAAAAGATTAGAATCTCTGGCATTGGAAACCAGGAAACTGTTTTCACCCGCATTACCACCCGAACAGCTGAAGATAACACAGGTGGAGGCGCAGGTGACTTAACAATAACAACCGATCAACTCGATTTACAAGGCAATGCGGAAATCAGTACAAATTCATCTACTACAGGAAGTGATATTACTCAGGCAGGGAATATAACAATAACGGCAGGCCAGATAAACCTAAAGGGTAATGCCAAAATTTCCGCATCAACAACTTCTCAAGGTAAAGCGGGCAACATTCTAATAAACGTTGATAAGTTAGTACAAAGTGGAGCAACTACTATATCTAGTCAAACAGACCACGTTGGAAATGCTGGCGATATAACCATTAATGCCAAGCATATAAAATTAACTGAAGGCTCAACAATTAAAGCAAAAACAACTAAACAAGGTCGAGGTGGTAATTTGAGGGTGAAAGCAAATACAATATTACTTTCAAATGGTAATTCGAGCGAAGTAACGGGAATATTTACCTCATCTGAACTAGCAGAGCGTTCTGCTGGAGATGCTGGTGATTTAGAGATTAATGCAAATTTCTTAGAAGTGCGTGATGGCGCGCTTATTAGTGCTCAAACTGAAGGTCCAGGGAGAGGTGGAGATTTGGAGATCAATGCTAATGACATTGAACTAAATAATGCACGCTTGTCGTCGGCTAGTCGGTTTGAAGGCCTTGATACTCTTCAAAATTCACAGTTCCTTCAGCGTACTGACCCTGGAAAATCTGGAGATATTAAAATAGCACTAACTGGTACCCTTCGTATTAAAAACAATGGAGGCATCTCTGTATCAACAGATAATGCTAATGCAGGTGATATCGGCATAACTGGTGGAAATATTCTGCATTTAAGTAACAGTTTTATTTCCACTTCAGTAGCTGATGGTAAGGGTAATGGAGGAAATATATCCATAACCACTCCGATTGTGGGTTTGGATAACAGTGTTATTAGAGCTCAGGCTGCTGAAGGCCATGGCGGTAATATTGATATTTCGGGTCTAATTTTCCAGTCGCCCAGTAGCCTAATATCTGCTTCATCGAAATTAGGTGCTGATGGTAAAATAAATCTCAGACCTGACACCAACATCAGCGGTAGTCTAGCAGTACTCCCCGACACATTTTTCAATGCCTCTCAACAAATGAGTGAACGATGTACTGCCCGTTCCGGGAATGACATCGGTAGTTTTGTGGCAAAAGGCCGGGGTGGCGTGCCGCTTAGTCCAGGTGATTTGGCTCCGTCAAACTTTACGGATTACTTGCAAACCAACAACTATTCACTCCAAAATAAGACAAGTGACAGTGGTACACATTCCGGCCTGGAAAAAAACTATCAATTTGCATCCATGAGTATGGATTGTATTCCATAGAGCTTTGCCTGTATAAATCTGGGTGGATTAAGACCCTGGTGAATAAACTATAATAATGAATCATCAATTTACAAAGCAAGCTCTATTGCTACTGGCCTGTACTTATTTTTTGAGCCCCTTGACCCAAGGCGAAGTAACACTGGATGGCTCGGTAGGGCCGGCTGGCGCTCTGACCGGACCAGATTATCAAATCACTGAAAATTTAGGCAAGCGAGCTGGTAGCAATCTTTTTCACAGCTTTGGTCGTTTTAATATCAACTCGTCTGAAAGCGCTACATTTAGTGGTTCAACGGGCATCAAAAATGTGATTAGCCGCGTTACTGGTGGGCAAGCATCAAATATAGACGGCACGTTACGCGTGTCCATTCCAAATGCCAACCTGTATCTGTTAAATCCAGCCGGAGTCATTTTTGGAGAACATGCAAAACTGGATGTTCCTGGTTCATTTCATGTCAGCACAGCTGGTTATTTAAAGTTTCAAGATGGAGTGCATTTTAATACCGGAGCAGCAACTGCACCTCAAGTATTGACTACTGCTGAGCCTGAAGCCTTTGGTTTTTTAAATAACAACCCTGCAAGTATTTCGCTATCGGGAAATACGGGCAGCGTGCTTAAAGTTAACCCGGGCTCGACAATATCCTTTATTGGCGGTGATATCACTAGCAAAAATACCGCAATATACGCACCTGGTGGGCGAATTAATATCGCCAGTGCTGGTTCAGCGGGTGAAATTAGTTTCAATGAAGCAGGCATACAAACAGCGTCCCTTGGATTTATGGCTATGGGTGATATACATATCAGCCAGGACCCCCTTGTTCCACGCACTTCCCCGGGACCAAAATTTACTATAGCTAATATTGATGCCAGCAATGATGCGGCTGGAAAAATTTTTATTCGTGGTGGCCAGTTGGTCATGGATAATTCTCTTATTGCCTCCGATACCACAAACGGTAACGGGGGAGGTATCAATATTGAATTAACAGATGACTTGAATATCAGCACTCCCGAAAAATCATTAGGCGAATTGCCCACCCGTAGCGCGATAACTTCAACTTCTTATGGTGATGGAGATGCAGGAAATATAGCCATTAACACGCATGTATTAGTAGTAAGAGGTGAAACATTAATTGACAGTAGTACCCGACGTAATGGAAATGGAGGGGATTTGAACATCAATACTGATATCTTGAAAGTTTTTGATGGTGGAAAAATAGTTAATGCAGTCGGGCCAGCGGCCACAGGTAATGGAGGAAATCTAAAAATAGATGCTAATAGCATTTCCCTGACAGGCAAGGATACACTAATTTCCACTAAAGTATTTGGCAGTAGTAATGGAGGTGACTTGCTGATCAACACAGATACATTAGAAGTACGAGATGAAGCATCAATTGACGGCACTGTCTTTAGTAATGGAGACGGGGGGGAAGTAACTATTAACGCAAATCACCTGAAAGTTATCAATGGTGGAAAAATAATCACCAAAGTCGAGATAGAAGCAACGGGCAAGGGGGGGAACCTAAAAATAGATGCTGATAATATTTTCCTGTCAGGTGAGCGTGCACTTATTTCTGCTGATGTACTGGGCCATAGTGATGGTGGGGACTTAACCATTAATGTGATTAATCTGAAAATGCTCGATAGTGGAAGAATAGTTAATGCAGTCGGGACAGCAGCCACAGGTAATGGAGGAAACCTAAATATTGATGCTGATAACATCATTCTGTCAGGTAAGCATACATTTATTTCAACTGAAGTATTGGGTCACAGTAATGGAGGTAATTTAACAGTCAAGGCTCTCAATTTAATCGTACAAAATGGGGCATTAATAGACTCCAGTAATTCAGGTTCTGGCTCCAGTGGTAACCTTGTTGTGGACGCAAAAAGTATTGCTCTATCTGGGAATATAACGGGTATTCTCAATGAGGCCTTGGGAACCAGTACGGGAAAACTTGGCAAAGTATCAGTGACCGCAGATGATCTAAAAATTCAAAATGGAGCCAGCATTACTACACGTACTTTTGGTGCCGCGAATAGTGGTGATATGTCAATAATAGCTGATGAAATTGAAATGCATAGTAATGCTGACATTACTGCTTCCACAAAGGGTAGTGGAAACGCAGGAAATATTACGATTAATGCTAATAATATTGCGCTATCAGGAAAAGGAACTGGGATCTCTAGTGAAGCACAACCTTCCAATATAAAGGGAAGCGCTTCAGGGAGTGCGGGTGATATAGCGATATCAGTCGGTCATATGGATATTAGAGATGGTGCGAGTTTAAGTACTTCAGACTTTGATATTTCAAGTAATGCTAACGAAGGTAAGTCGGGCAATATAGTGCTCTCATTAAACGATACACTTCGTTTAGAAAATAGGGGTATTATTAGTACACAGACGAAAAAAGTAAACGCAGGAAATATAACCATCAATAATGGAAATATCCTACAGTTACATGATAGTTCTATTACGACTTCAGTCCTGGATGATAAAGGGGCTGGTGGAAATATTTCCATCACGACTCCCATTGTAGCTTTAGATAATAGTGAAATTATAGCCAGAGCAACGAAAGGAAAAGGAGGGAATATTTCTATTTCAGGTTTTCTTTTCCAATCACCTAGCAGTATCGTGAGCGCTTCTTCAGAATTAGGCATTGACGGTGAAATCAATCTCAAGCCTGACACCAATATTAGTGGCAATATATCGGTACTTCCCGACACATTTTTGAATGTATCGTTGCAGATGAGTGAACGGTGCGTTGCCCGCTCTGGGAATAATCTGAGTAGTTTTGTGGTAAAAGGTCGTGGTGGCGTACCGCTAAGTCCAGGAAATCTGGCTCCGTCAAATTTTATGGATTCCTTGCAGAATGAAGACAACTCGCTTCAGGATAAAGCAAATGACTCTTCACTGGACAGTAACAAAAGTTCATCACATTCAGGCTTGGAAAAAAAACTTCTTTTTGCATCCTCTAGTTTTGATTGTACTCAATAGAATTCAGTATCTCCCACACCCTCTTGTGAGCCCCAGTAACAATCAATTCAAGAGGCTTATCATATGATAGTTTATTATTATTCCATTGCAGCATCGGTTTCTGAATCATTAGAACCTATATTCATCAAAAAATAGCCTAAAGCCATCTCAATATAGGATGAATAATTCCAGAGGACATCGATAAATCAACTCCAACAAAACCACCCCACAAATCAAACCCTGTATAACTTCCAATTAAGTCAGCAAGCCCAATAGCAATAATAATAATTCCTAAAATTTTCTTATAAACCTCCTGTTAAATAAATGTAAAGGGAAAATTGTTTCATGTGAGTTACTAAGAATATTCAATCTCTCTGTCCAACAGTATCTTTCATGATCATCGTAATTTGCTGTAATTCAGCTTGATCCATGAGTGAAATGAGATTATTCCGGTACAATGCATCTTTAGGGTATTCCTCCATTTGGTGGATACTGGACGCAATGGCGTCATACCAGATCCCGTACTGGGAAAAAATATAAGGATGTTGGTCGGATGATGATTCCTTTATGCTTTCTTGTAATTCACTTTTGGGTTTGATGTATTTGATTTTGCTGCTGGTAACAAAGTCATGTGACCGTGATTCAGGGTCTGGCACCAGTGCAATCGACCAAGTGTATTCTATATTTGCCTGTAAGTTTATATCGTAGTCTGAGAGTTTAATTTTTTGAATGCCACTGTCTGTAACAGAAGGCAAGCGTATTCTTAGAATGGGTACTATTGCTTGCTCGGAATTCAAGACGAATTCAATAAACTGAAAGGGTTTTGAAATAGGCTTTGATACATACCAATACATCACAGGCTGGGCCTGAGTAGTTAGCCCTGTATGAGTTGGGGTAAGTACTGATAGAAATAAATCTTTATCAATTGGGATCAAGCTACGTAGTGCCATTCCAACCAGACGGGCTGTTGATGGAGCACCCAGAAACGGAGGGTTATATTTTAGTTTTTGGATAGGTCTGATTTGCTCACTTTTTTCCTGTTTTTTACTGCTTCTTTCCTTATTTTGATTTGCAGCCTGTTTGTTAAATTTCCGTTCTACTAACCTATCAGCAAAGCCATTTGAAGACAACATTGTTATCCCAGCAATAATAATTAATGTAGCTTGAATATTCATGATAACCCTCTAAATTGTATTTTTTGTATATAGTATTTAAACATGGCTTATTAGAACTCAACACAGACCTATAGAGCTATGAACCAGCTCACAGGTATCTGTATTTTTTCAAGTTGGAGAAATAAAATTATAGTGCCGAAGGTACTAAAGCCAATTCCCAATCAGCAAAAAAGGTGACCAAAAATAAGGATGTTGGTACGCCGTGTCATTGATAAGATGCACTTGTGCGTTTCTGAGTGCCTGGGCTTTGGATGCGTTAGTTTCTTTAAGTTGGTGATAAAATTCTGCAACCAGATCAGACGCTGCCTGATCGTTAATTAGCCATAAGGTGGCAACGGCACTCCGTGCACCGGCTTTGATGGCAATACCAGCCAAACCCAACGCCGCACGGTCATCACCTGCCGCTGTTTGACAGGCACTTAACGTCAGCAATTCTATAGGGTTTTCACGAAACCGGCTTAATCCGATGAGCTGCTCCAATTTGTTCATATTTAACTTCTCATCAAAACTTAAAATGAAGGATTCTTGTGCATCACTTTTAAAGTGCCCGTGTGATGCGATATGAACAATATTGTAAGGTGTTTGCTTGAGCTCATTTTGAACACTATTTAGTAAAAACTCATTATCCAGTAGGACTTGCCCTCCAAATGTTTTCTTAATATTACTAAGTTCAGAAGTAACGTGTGGTAAGGCTGAAAACCCTTGTACGGCTTTGGCCAGACCAATGGCAAGTACTCGTACTGACTCTGCAGAAAGTGGTTTGGGATCAGTAAGATTCAAGCCGGGCGTGTTCGCTATTGCATATTTTTCGATAAGGAATGCTTCACCATCATGAAGAGCGGCCATGGGAATGGTACGTAAGGATTCATCAGGCACTATAATTAAAGTATCAATCTTGTGCTCACTTAATACAGTTTTCAACGGAGCAATCAGCCATTGATAAAGCTTTTGCGCATGAGGAAGATACTCGCGCGTTGTACGGTTTTCCAGTTTCCGGCGAAACTCTCGTACCTCATGGGTTATATCTACCCGGTTTGTAGCTATTGTAAAACGCTTTATCCCATTGGGTAAGCTTAGTAACACCTCTGTACGATCGTCTAAAAGAATCGGATAAATCGCGGCAGTTCGGCGATCAATTGCTTCTAAAGTTCGTAATTTTTGCTGTAAAGCAGAGACACAATCATCTTTAAAATAATCTTGCAATTCTGCAGCTTTAAGTTGCTCCATAGTGTTTCTTGCTGCAATTAACTTGTTCTGCAGTTTCTCACTGTCTTGAATAGTGTCGCTTGATTGTAATAATAGGTCTGCCAATTCTAAATATAAGGGGGTGATTTCCTTACGGAAGGAAGATGCATCATGCTGATGTGCTAGGAAATCCTGACGCACTGTATTTAGGGTACTGACGGCTTGTTGATAGGATGACATCGCAGCCTCAATCATACCTTCTGCTTTTAAGATACGGCCTGTTTGCCACTGCCAAAGAAATAGAATTTCTGGTGCCTGGATGTTTTCTATAGAAAAAATAGCTTGGCGGGTTAGTTGTGAGGCTTCTTTGTACTGCTTTTCATCAAGATACAATTTTCCAAGATAGCCAGAGGCATAGGAAACCACACGGGCATCAGAAATATTTTCACCAATGGTGGCCGCTTGCTTATAGGCATGATAAATAAATGACTGCCACTTATTCGGATTAGTATGATTGATAGATAATCGCTGTGCAATTTGCCCCAGTGAAATCAAACCAAAGGCTTTTTTATGATCATCGGCTGTTGCTTCTAAATCAGTCCGTGCAATCAGTAACTTAGCCTCAGCCTTGTCTACATCTCCCATCTCTAGGGCTGCGATTGTGGCATTAACTGATGCTTTTGCCGCAAGTTGTGGATTCTTGGAAGAATGGGCTAAATTAGCACTTTCAGAATAGGCTTTAAGAGCCTGATCATATTTCCCTTCTTGAGTTTGTAAGTTTCCAAGATTATTGAGTGTTGCCGCAAGCAAGCTAGTTGCATTGATGGCTCGTGCTTTATTAACGCTTTTTTGGAGAAATTCAGTTGCTTTTGGGTGTTGACCAATAGCGGTATAAGCAGCCCCCAGGCTATTCATTGTCACAATCAGCAGATGTGGGTTATCTAATTTGCTAGCCAGAGTAATAGCATTAATAAGGATATCTATTGAAATGTAGTATTGCCCTAGTGCCTGGTACGCATCTGCTAGCTTGGTCAATGTAGTGACTTGCTTGGCAATATCTTTGTTTTCTACAAATTTTTGTGTGGCATTTGACCAATGTAAAATAGCATTTTCAAAATCACCTTTTTGAAAGGCTTTTTCACCCTGAGTAATTTCTATTTCTGGAGCCTGCTGAAGCACTACTTTTGATGCTGTAAACCCTGTACTTGGGTTGATTAGTAGAAAAATAAGACCAAGCCAGTGGGTTTTATACGATGGCTTAGAGGTAAAAAAGATAGAAAGTATTGATTGGTTCATGTGTTCTTTTGAAGGGTGGGAATACTGATATTAAGATAGGGATCTATTTTAATATTTTGCAAGAATAATTGCCAGGATTCTGGCTAAAAATGGAGGATGGTAAGGAGAGAATTGTAAATAAAAAAAGGCGCCTTACAAAGCGCCTTTTCTATAAATGAAACTATGTTAATAAATTAGCTTTTTTTACGTCTTTTTCCGAAAAAAGAAAGCCCAGCAATACCAAAACCAAACAGAGGTAATGCAGCAGGTACAGGAACTGCTGATGGCGCTCCAATTTCAAGTTCAAGATCGTTAATCTGTGCGATATAAAACCCATCTCTTGGATCCGCTCCAGTCCAGTCCAGTTCGGCTTCTATAAAAAAACTTCCTGACTCTTCGTCATAATCAAAACCTCCGATTAGGCCGCTCTCCATATTAAAACCGGTGCTGTCGGAATCAAATTTATCGAAACCTGCCAAAGATCCATCCAGATTCATCTTGAAGATACCCGTAGTATCATTATCCTCAGGGAAGCGTGCGGCTTGACCATTTGAATCTTCAAGCATCCATATAGCACCATTGACAAATTCCATATCGTCTACATCAACGCTTATTGTTGTATCATTTATACCGGGTTGCTTCAGCTGTGTTGAAAAAAGATCAAGATTACCTGAGTCTATTTCATATTTATAAATATCATTCCTATTTGAAACAGTTGAATTACTGCCCTTTTTTTGGAAATAAAAGACGCCATTATCACTATCAAATGCGACACCACTACCTATCTTTGCATTGCTTTCACCAAAATCAACAGTATATTCAGTTACCCTTGTAAACGGGTTTCCCTGATCATCGATTGCTGTTGTATCATAACGAGTTATTTTGTTGACACTACCAACATCTTCGTAGGAAGTTATTATGTTCCCTTTGTGTGAACTAAGATTATTTAAAAACGACCCTCCTCGTGAATGCGAAAAGCGTCCGGTTTGTGCTCCGGCTTTATCATAAATATTTATCCCAATTTCGGTATGTTTACCATATTTAGCTATTATTTCAGGAGTATTCGAATTGCCTCTAAGCCTGTAAATATTATTGCCATCGATCGTCATTCCAGGGTGTAATTTTCCTCCATTAGGCATCAGATGAGTATCGATCAAACCAGGCGTAACGGTAAAAGCCTGAGCACCGACTGATGCTGTCAATGCAGCAAAAACAGCCGTTTTTAGAATTAAATTTTTCATATTTCCCTCTTTAATAAACTTTAAATTAACCTGAAAGTGAAGTTTCCCAGTTTTTAAAGTGTTAATGTAAATACTAAATGGGCTTGCTAAATTTATGCTCTCCCTACGAAAATATCCCTATACACTTGGTCCCTTCTTCACCATCCCTAGTCCAGCGAAACAGAACAGACGATTTTTCTGTTTCTTACAAAATTAAATACTTCTCATATTGAATTTTGCCAAAACATCCCTGTTCTAAAATCCTTTTTGCTTCCTGCAAATAATACCTCCTGCATTACCCTGAGAAATTAATATTAGCTTTATAAGTCTGGGAAACTTCAGGTACTATAATCCTCCACCTTTACATGATTACCTATGAACTAGCTCACAGCTGAGTAATATTTTTTAATGAACCAAAATTCCTGGGGTCCTCGACATGGAAAAGGTATTTTTGGCAAATATTATCGCCAATAGGCTCATGACCTTGCCTTGCTAGCTACATAAACACCTGTCAAAACCAGCAAGGTGCCGATAATCTGTGCCACCGTTAATGATTCACCCAAGAATATATAGGCCAATAATAATGTTCCAATCGGACCTGCAGAACTAATAATCGAAGCGGAACCTGGACCTATACGACGAATACCTGCATTCATTAAAAAAGCAGGTAATACCGTTGAAAAAACAGCCATCAGCAAAGCCAAAACATACACTTGTTTCGGTAATTCCAATCGCTCTAAATCATGTGT
>JAUXDP010000088.1 GCA_030618325.1 Methylococcaceae bacterium
TGTGTGATAAATCTTTGATACCGACAATTTCAGCCGCCGCTTTTAATAGCTTCTGAAACAGGTCTATCTCATAATTACTATGCACGCCCTGCACTACTGCCGCGATACGCTCCAAGCCCATACCGGTATCTACCGAAGGTTTGGGCAATGGATGCAAATTACCTTCACTATCCCGGTTATATTGCATGAACACCAGATTCCAGATCTCAATATACCGATCACCTTCTTCATCGGCTGAGCCAGGAGGCCCACCGAAAATTTCTTCACCATGATCATAGAAAATTTCGGTACATGGCCCGCATGGACCGACATCGCCCATCGACCAGAAATTATCCTTGCCACCAATTCTTGAAAAACGACTGGGGTCAACACCGATTTCATTCAGCCAGATAATCTCTGCCTCTGCATCTTCATCAAACACGGTTACCCAAAGTTTTTCAGCCGGTATTTCCAGCTCTTTGGTCAAAAAATCCCAGGCAAAATGGATCGCTTCTTTTTTGAAGTAATCACCAAAGCTGAAGTTTCCCAGCATTTCGAAAAAGGTATGATGTCTGGCAGTATAGCCAACATTTTCCAGATCATTATGTTTACCGCCGGCTCTTACACATCGCTGGCTGCTGGTCGCCGTTACATATTCGCGCTGCTCCCGACCTAAAAATACATCCTTAAAAGGTACCATGCCGGCATTAGTGAACAACAACGTTGGATCATTCCCGGGCACCAAAGAACTGGAAGGCTGAACAGAATGCCCACGCTGTTGAAAAAACTCTAAAAATGCAGTGCGCAATGCTGCGCTGGTCATCTTCTTCATGACTGTGTTACTCGAATCCAATCGCTAATTGTTTAAATAAATTCATTATCATTTCACCAGAAAAGCCGCGTTGCTGAAGAAACCGGCTACGCTTTGCCCATTCTTGTCGAGTCATTGAGTTTTCGTCCTGATATTTTCGGGTATAAATGCGACTCAACAGTTCAGTCCAACTCCCGACAGATTCCTCAACAACCGACTTCAGATCGCAATCATCTATGCCTTTTTGCTGTAATTCATATCTGATTTTGACTGGCCCATAGCCTTTTGCTATCCGCTGCCTAGCATAACTTTCCATAAATCGATGGTCATTTTGCAAGCCTTGTTCAGCCAACTCAGTGATAACCTGTTCGATATTTTCCTTGGAATAGCCTTTGGTCATCAATTTGTTAAGCAATTCCCGCCGACTATGTTCCCGTCTGGCTAATAAACGCAGACAACTCGCCTTAACTTCCTTGTTTATTTCATTACCCATGCAAAGAAAGCATACTATTCCGATTTTTCGGAAACCGGCTTATTTTTGCTTTGCTGCTCCGGTTCCTCTTTATCATCAAATGCCTCAGCTCGAATATTGGCTTCAATCTCTTCAGCTATTTTAGGATTTTCCCGTAAAAATTCCCGCACATTATCTTTACCCTGTCCAATTTTGTCATTATTGTAGCTGTACCAGGAGCCTGCTTTTTGTACAAAGCCATACTTGACCCCTAAATCTACCAATTCACCCAGGAATGAAATCCCCTTACCATACAAAATTTCAAATTCGGCCTTTTTAAAAGGTGGGGCTACTTTGTTCTTTACCACCTTAACCCGAGTTTCATTACCAACAACCTCCTCACCTTTCTTGATTGCTCCTATACGGCGAATATCCAGACGAACTGAAGAGTAAAATTTCAGGGCATTACCACCCGTTGTGGTCTCAGGGTTACCAAACATAACGCCAATTTTCATACGAATCTGGTTAATAAAAATAACCAAGGTGTTGGAACGTTTAATGTTACCCGTTAATTTTCTCAAGGCTTGAGACATAAGACGTGCTTGCAGCCCCATATGGGAATCCCCCATTTCACCTTCAATTTCAGCTTTCGGTGTTAACGCAGCGACTGAATCGATAACGACAATATCAACTGCACCAGAGCGTACTAGCATATCAGTAATTTCCAATGCCTGTTCCCCGGTATCCGGCTGAGAAACCAGCAATTCATCGACATTGATCCCTATTTTTTCGGCATAAGCGGGATCCAATGCGTGCTCTGCATCAATAAAAGCCGCAGAACCCCCTTTTTTTTGCATTTGAGCAATTATTTCCAGAGTTAATGTCGTTTTACCTGATGATTCAGGCCCATATATCTCTACCACTCGACCCAAAGGCAAACCGCCACAGCCAAGCGCAATATCCAACGCCAATGATCCAGTTGAAACCACATCAATATCACGCATATTAGCCACATCACCCATACGCATTACTGACCCTTTGCCAAATTGCTTTTCAATCTGCATTAGCGCTGCGCCTAACGCTTTTTTTCTATTTTCATCCATCGTCTTCATGCCCTATTAGTTATGTAGTTCGCACCGCTATTATTTTGCTTTTTACTATTCAAATTGTTAACAGAATATTATCACACAGCATGACTAACAGTCATAGCCGTTATTTATAAAAAATTGACGAAGTTAAAACTAAACGTAAGCCTCTTTAAAATTTCAAGCAGAGAGAATGTCACACAACTGTAACACTACGGTAACACGCCTGACATATAAAGCCGCTACCATTCCACCAATAGAACAACTCTGTTGCTTATTAACAACATTTTATTTGCATTTTGGGGATTAATAAATGAAACCATTCTTGAAGACCGCTATCAAAGCCGCCTTGCTTGGGGGCTCCACCCTTGCGGTAACAGTAGTTTCAGCGTCAAACAAGGAATTACTTGAAACTTTATATGAAAATGGGGGGCTAAACAAAGCCCAGTACGAAAAGCTGCTTAAGCAAGAAACTGAAAAAGAAGCCACAATGGCCCCCATGAACAACGACTTCATGAAAAAATTGGAGTGGGCAACTCGTATTAAAGTAAAAGGTGATGTGCGTTTCCGTTATGAAAATGTTCAAGCCAATACCCTGAAAAAAGACCGTGAACGCATCCGGGCTCGCCTAGCATTTCTGGGTAAAGTAAATGATGAAGTGGATGCAGAAGTACGCATCGCAACCGGTAGCTCTAATGACAGAAGATCAACCAACCAATCGCTTGGCGGTACCTTTACCAAGAAAGATTTATGGCTAGATCGTGCCTACATTGACTGGCACCCAAACTGGGCATACGGAGCGCATGCTTACTTCGGTAAAATGAAACAGATTTGGTATAAAGAGTCTGACCTGATCTGGGATAATGACATTAATCCTGAAGGTATTGCCGTTAAATATACTCATGAATTTGCCGATACAGGATTAGAACTAACCGCAATTGGCGGATATTACATACTTGAAGACAGCGTAGATGGAGATGGAAATGTCTTTCAATTTTCCGGTGATATGGATATGCTCCATGCTGGCTTGTCTGCCCACATGGAATTCAATGACATGATCTCTGCCAGCTTGGGCTATAACGCCTATCTATATGATGATGAAGATGGCAACGATGGCCTGGGCGATCTTGGTGACAAGGGTAATTCTTCCAATCAAAAATTTTCAATACATGAAATCACAGGGTCAACAACCATCAAAACCGATTTGCTGCCCATTACTTTTTACGGACAATATGTCCACAACAGTGTTGCCAGAAGCAACCTGGATAACGGCTGGCTAATGGGTGTTAAAACCAAATATAAAGCTTTTAAAGCGTCATATGACTATCGCAGCATGCAAAGAGATTTTGCACCCGGTGTATTTATAGACTCTGACTTCAACGGTGGCAATACTGGAGCAAGAGGCCACAAAATCAAGCTGGCTTATGCTATCAGCAAAAACTTCTCTATTGGCGGCGCCTATTTCGCTGCAGAGAGATTTGATCACAATGATCCTGCAAGAAACTACGATACATTCCAGCTTGACTTGAAAGCTAAATTTTAAAGGCTCGCTATTGAATATAGGATGTGCTGAACAACGTGAAGCGCATCACTCGCAAACGATGCGCTTCACGTTGTTCAGCACATCCATAAATGGTATGATTTGGACTTTGGACAGAATAAAAATCATGCCTTTCACTACTGCCGATCTATGCGATGAACACTCAGATGAAGCGCATTTCCAGATAGCTGAACCAATCTTGAAAAATTTTGGTGGAAATGCCATCTTTTCTGGACAAATTTCGACTCTGAAAGTTTTTGAAGACAATGTACTAATACGCAAAGTTCTGGAAGAAAAAGTAAATAACCGCATCCTGGTCATAGATGGTGGCGGCTCACAGCGTTGCGCCTTACTCGGCGGCGACTTGGCAACCATTGCTTTCAATAATGGCTGGCAAGGCATCGTAATTTATGGCTGTGTCCGTGATTCTGTAGAACTCACCCAAGTCCCCATTGGTATCCGCGCCTTAAGAACCCACCCGCTCAAAAGTCATAAGAAAGGCATGGGAGATCGCGATGTTTTGGTTACTTTTGGAGGCATTAATTTTAAAAAAGACCACTTTTTATATGCTGATCGAGACGGAATTATCGTATCTGATACAAAGTTGAGTTAAAATATCATCCTATTAACCAAGTGAAAGAGTCAAGATATGCAAATTTTACTCGCTAACCCTCGTGGATTCTGTGCTGGCGTACATCGTGCCATTGAAATTGTTGACCGAGCCCTGGAAGCTTTTGGAGCTCCCATTTACGTTCGACATGAAGTCGTGCATAACCGTACCGTTGTAGAAGGGCTGAAAAACAAAGGTGCTATCTTTATTGAAGATTTAGCAGATGTTCCTGTCGATTCAAATTTAATCTTCAGTGCCCACGGCGTTTCAAAAAGAGTACAACAAGAAGCTCAAGAGCGAAACCTGACAGTTTTTGATGCCACTTGCCCTTTAGTTACCAAAGTACATATCCAGGTCGCCAAGCATGCAAAAGCGGATACCGAAGTCATCTTAATTGGTCACGCAGGACATCCCGAAGTTGAAGGCACTATGGGTCAATATGAAAAAAGCACCGAACATGGTGCAATCCATCTTGTAGAAACACCTGAAGATGTGGCCAATCTAAAAGTCAACAACCCAGAAAAGCTGGCTTATGTTACGCAAACCACCTTATCCATGACCGACACCAAAGTGATGGTTGATGCACTGAAGGAACATTTTCCAGCCATTCAGGGACAAAAGAAAGACGATATTTGTTATGCCACCCAGAACCGACAGGATGCAGTTCATAACCTGGCCGAGAAAGCAGACATTATTCTAGTCGTCGGCTCTCAAAACAGCTCTAATTCAAATCGCTTAAGGGAAATTGCCGATCAATTAGGAAAGTCGGCTTATCTGATTGATACGGCTGCAGATATGGATAAGGCATGGTTTGAAAATATCGATGTTGTTGGCGTAACTGCGGGCGCCTCCGCGCCTGAGGTACTGGTTCAAGAGGTTATCGATCAATTAAAAAACTGGGGAGGCAAAACTACTGTTGAAAACGGTGGTATCGAAGAAAAAGTTGTTTTTTCTCTTCCAAAAGAGCTGAGGATGCATATCCAAGCAAGTTAGACCAACAGCATCTCCACGGGGAAAGGTTGGGGTGAAGGGATTTAAACGTTATCCCCTCACCCAACTCTCACACCTACCTTGTTCGTTTTCTTAATATACCACTGCATAATATACCCCCTAGCCATATACACTCCGTTCTTAATATAAAACAGCTTATATTCATTATTAATCGTTGCGTTAAATAATCGTTGCGCCATATGCGTTCCACAGAAAAGTAGCTGATCTCCCTCTTTTATCTCATAATCAGCCGTAGGTAAAATATGCACTTCCTCTCCCGATTTTATTACAAACACTACTATATCGAGTTGCCTGTCCCGATCATCAGGGTTTTTTAGTAGATCCCCTAAAAGCACTTTTTTTCCTTCATCCAACCACTTTATAACCGCTTTGCTTTTTTCCCGGGTAATATCAATAGTCACTAGCTCGGGTTTTTTTGTGCCTACTGTTTTTCTCAATCGCTGAATAACCTCTTCCATTTTTTTACCTCGGTCTGGTTTATCCTCCAATAGATAATTGAAAAAAGATTTTAGCAATGGTGCGATCAGAAGAAATAAAATCCGCCGCGCCGTTACCAATGAAGGCTGCATAATCATGTCGGTATTTGCCGCATTAAAGGCCACCTCATTAACATGTCGGTTCTGTCGAACAATGGTAAACAAGTCAGGGTTAAAATATCGGGCATTGAGTAATATACTCAGGTTGTGTCCGTCATCATCCGTGGCTGCTAAAATACCATCAGCTTGCTCAATACCGGCTTCCGCTAAAGTTTTTCCAGTAGTTCTACCGACGACATAGTTGTCAATATGCCCTCTCTCCATATTTTGCTCGGGATCAATTGCGGAGGTTTTGATATTGAGTTTATTGAGTACTCGGCTGACTTCGTACCCCATACGACCATAACCACAAACAACCCAGGCTCCAGTCGGTGGTTGCACATATTTTTCCAGCGAAGCTTCTTTATCGCCTACCAACCAATTATTCATGGCATAAAAACCCGGCCTGTGTATTGACGCAGCCAATACTTTGGCAAAGGTTTTAAAAGGGTCGACGATATGAACTTCACCGCCTAGAGTAGCCAGTGTATCTTCAAAGACATCAACTTTAGACATTGTGATAATACCGACATCCGGATTGAGCAATCGCGCCATAGCGGAAATTTTCAGGTTAGCTTCTTCATTATTGGTGATAGCAACCAGCGTCTTACACATGGGATTTCGCAACCCAGCTTCCAGTAAATGTTTGGGGACAGTAGCATCACCATGCAGGCCAGGCACAGGAATATTGTAGTTTCTTAATTTCAAGGCTTTGATCCGCTCTTCTTCCTGATCAATCACCACAGTAGACCAACCGGCTTCACTGAGACCTCTTAACAATACACTTCCGGTATCACCAAAACCACAAATGATAAAAAAAGGCCCCGAGATACGCCTAACCTGACGGGTGAATCTCCATTCAGCGATTGCTCTCAGGAAAAAAGGATTTTGAAAAAGCTGGAAAATACTACCTATGGCATAAAACCAGGAAATCACACTGACATATAGGCAGGCAATCGCCCAAAAGCGCTGAGCATTGCTGAATTCGAAAGGAATTTCACCAAATCCGGTAGTTGTGGCAGTATACGTCATGAAGTAAAACGCATGAAATATACTTAGATATTGCGTTTCACCATCAATTTCCGGCCCTGGAATAAATACCATACCAAGAATTGATAGCGAGTAAACGACAATCAATGTCATCATTGGTGCTCGCATTTCACGCATGACGATGAAAATCACACGCGAGAGCTCTACTGGTGTGGCCATTCTCTTATTTAATATCCAGAAAAAATTTCAAATTACAATCGTGACATTAATGTTTCCGCCATCAGCATAATTACCGACACCACATTCGCCACCAAAGCGCCACCAGTTAATGACACGATACTGGCTGTTACCTCAGGCGTTAAACCGCTTTCAGTAATATGAACAGCAACAGTCCAAAAAGTAGCCGCAGCGATCAATTCCAATGTTGCAACCAGACTGGTGGCTAAAAGTACCGCTCCTAATTGTGACCTATCCCCAAATTTCAACCCGGTAGCGATAATATTAACGATAACCACTGCAAACAATTCGTAAACATTGTGATGATCAGGATTATCTAATTCTCCCAGAAAAAAACCAAAATTTAATGTCAAAGCCAGAACAATAAAAAAACCAAATATTACTTTTTCAAAATTCATTTATCTATCCAGAGCGTATGTAAAACGCTTATTCTAACTCAAACGAAAACTATAATAAGGCCCGTCAGTAAAAAAATAGCCTATCTATATCATTTATAGGCTATTTCGATAATAATATATCTCTTTAGAACCTTTACTCAGGAGAAATTAAATGACCCTTTCCGCAATGGATCTTGTGGCGATAGCCAAGCAAAACATTACTGAAACTGAACTTAAAACAGTAAAACAAGCGCTATCTAAAGAATTGATTTTGGATGTTAGAGAGCCGGAAGAACATATTGCAGGTTGTCTTCCAGGGGCTGTAAACATTCCTAGGGGTGTATTGGAGTTTAAAATTGGTAATCACCCCAAATTCCAAAACAAGCAGGAAGCAAAAATTTACGTTTATTGTCAAACAGGGGGGCGCTCGGCATTGGCTACAGAAACGCTGCAAAGATTGGGGTATAAAAATGTAGTCAGCATGGCTGGTGGCTTTAAGGCCTGGACTGAAGATGGTCACCAAGTAGCACAACCTTAGCGATTAATATATTTTGTATCCTCAAAAAAAAGTTCTCTTTTAAGTAGAGATTAAGAAGATCATGCTGCAATTTTCTAGTAGGCTGCCCGAGAATAGAAGCCGTAGCGAGGGAAAGCCATTTTGAGTCAGATTTTTTGTTCATTTGAGGCGAATAATGGGTGTATTTAACGAAAATGAACGGAAAATCTGGCCAAAATGGGTTTTCCGCAGTAGGTTCTCTATTCTCGGACAGGCTCCTAGGTAAATGACAGAAAAAGAATCCATACGTCTGGATAAATGGTTATGGGCTGCGCGTTTTTATAAGACGCGCAAACTCGCCGCCGACGCGGTTAGTGGTGGTAAAGTCCATGTCAATAATCAACGCAGTAAACCTGGAAAAGAGGTTAAGCCCGGCACACAACTTTTCATCAGTAAAGAAAGCTATACTTGGGACATTACCGTACTGGCTGTTAATAACCAACGCCGCCCAGCCAAAGAAGCTGTACTTCTTTATGAGGAAACCCCAGAAAGCATAACAAACCGCCATACCCAAATTGCTCAGCAACGGGAAGAACGAACGTTATTTGAACCTGGCCGCGAACACAAACCAAATAAAAAGCAACGGCGCCAGATACACCGCTTCAAGCAAGCTTAATTTTCTCAAACAGCCTCCTATATTGGTATGTCACAACGGTTTGATGAGTAAAACCTAAGAGAACAGGGAGAAAAGCATTTATTTTACATCTCCTCACCCAACCCTCCCCATCAAGGGAGGGCTTTTAATCGAGAGCTTTCAGCTCTTAAGCCCTCTCCTGCTGGAGAGGGTTGGGTGAGGAGATATAAAATATCTCTCTTCTTCAAAAGCCTCTTAAATTTACCTTATTTTCCTATCCATCAAACCAAAGTTCTTTAAGTACTCGATCTACAAACAACCTGGCGGCTTGGACAACCCAGCAATTTTGCAGGAAAATTTTACTGGTCCATCGGGAAACAACCTATGCAAATAACGACTATTGCCTTTTTCTTCGCCAAATTCATGGCGAACGGCTTTAACAAACACCCTGGCATTCGGTAAATGTTTATATTGTAAATAATAATTGCGTATAAACCAGACAATTTCCCAATGCTCGACAGCCAGGGTAATGCCATTAGCTTCCGCTATCTCCAGGGCAACCCCTTCATTCCAATCATGCAGATCCTTAAGAAAACCATCCTTAGTTTTTGCCAGTGAACTATAATTTTCGCACATAGAATAATAGTTACTGAATCAGCCCCATGACTGGATAATAGGGTGCTTAATAGTTAATTCAACGAAGTCTGCGTAGTCAATTATTCCTACCCCATCAAGCAACTCTTCGGGTAATATCCCACGGGCAGCCAAATCAGGAGATAAAGCAAACAACTGATTTTGTATCAACATTGAGTTAAGCCGTTCCCGCAAAATATTTCCCGACAAAACAGCTAATACGGCACTACGGATAAACAATACAGTATCTCCTGAGTCGATTCTATCAAGCATGACTAGCTCAACAGGAGATTTAGCAATAATGTGTAGCATTATTTTCTCTGGTAGATTACTATTTTTATTCTACAATTACATTCAATTGTTAGTAAAGTCGACATACTAGATGACCAACGACCCTTCTTATTCTATTTCAGATCAAAAAGAAATTACCCGTAATTTGACTTTGGTATGGAAAAACAAATGCTTGCTGACTGCTAATTTTGGTGATCATGAGTCCTTCATCACTACAATTATCAATATTAATAGCAAAAAAAATACTCTTATCCTGGACTATGGGCCCAAAGAGTATTTAAACAAAAAGCTGTTAGCATCTCCTAATGTGACCTTTGAAACCGAATTTTCAGGAATCAAAGTAATTATTCCAGGAAGTAAAATCACCAAAAGTCGAGAAAGTGAACAAACTGTATTTCAGCTTCCAATCCCAGAAACAATCATTTGGAAACAGCGAAGAAAATTTTATCGGGTACATTCCCCTTTATTCAATCCTGCTTCATGTCTGTTTACTGTGGATGAAGAAAACGAAATGAGTGTCCAGCTAGATCTACACGACATTAGCCTCACAGGCATGGCCTTGGTTTATGATGACCCGAAATTATCAGAAACCCTTATTTCCAATGCACAATTTAAAAACTGTAAATTAACGCTGCCAGAAATTGGAGAAGGTATTATCTCTTTTACGATTTGTAATGAAGCCCCTCTCAATCGAGAGAAACCCGACAAAACCCAAAAAATAGGCTGTGAATTTTCAAACATCAAACCAGCATTTGAATCCGCTCTGCAGCGTTATATCCAAACTGTTGAAAGAGAACACAAAAAGAAAATGTAGATTTGCTAGGATGTGGCACTTCCGTTAACACATTCCGTTACCTAGCCAGCTATGCCACAATTATTCCTGAATTTTTTTATCAATAAGGCTGGTGGAGCTAGTATTTACAAGCAATACACGCACCAAAGTCACCAACGTATAAATAAAAACCACATAAGCTATTGTGGAGAATATATAGCTCGGAAAATAACTTGCAAATTGCTCGAGATAAACACTCCATGTTGATTCTGTAACACGCCCTGATAATAAATAAAAACTACCGTTGGAAATAAGAAAAGCAGTCGTTGTAGCCACAATCAGCAAACCTAACTGCTTTGCCATTTCGGTGACCTTCACTATCTGGTAAGGAGCACAAAGTTTACCCGCCAGCCACATAGCAAAATAGCTTGGAACCAGAAAAGGATACGCTACAGAAATACAGTAATCACTTACTCCAAATTGGGAAATGGCCAAATAGTCGATCAGGCCT
>JAUXDP010000197.1 GCA_030618325.1 Methylococcaceae bacterium
GCCAAACAAATCACCAACGACATTCATTCCATCCATCAACGGTCCCTCGATCACATGCAAGGGCTTCTCTGCGGCAAGCCTAACTTGCTCGGTATCTTCTTCAATAAAATCAGCAATCCCTTTTACTAGGGCATGTTCCAGGCGTTTATTAGGCGGCCAGCTGCGCCACTCCAAATCTTCTTTCTTTTCCGCAGTTGAACCGTCACCTCGATATTTTTCGGCAATTTCCAACATTTTCTCGGTAGCCTCCGGATGACGATTTTGCACCACATCTTCCACAGCTTCGCGCAATTCATCGGGAATATCAGCATATATTGCTAATTGCCCAGCATTGACGATACCCATATCCATTCCGGCGCTAATAGCATGGTATAAAAATACCGCATGAATCGCTTCCCTAACGGTATTGTTGCCTCGGAAAGAGAAGGAGACATTGGAAACGCCGCCTGAAATAAGCGCATGTGGTAAAGTTTTTTTGATTTCCTGGGTTGCCTCTATAAAGTCAAGACCGTAATTATTATGTTCTTCGATACCTGTCGCAATGGCAAAAATATTGGGGTCAAAAATTATATCTTCAGGTGGAAAGCCCACTTTTTCAGTGAGTACTCGATAAGCACGCTGACATATTTCTACTTTTCTATCCCGGGTATCGGCTTGGCCCTGTTCATCAAACGCCATAATAATTGCTGCTACACCATACCGACGAACCAGAGTCGCTTGGCGTATAAAATTTTCTTCACCTTCTTTAAGCGAAATAGAATTCACAACACCTTTACCCTGAATGCATTTTAATCCAGCCTCAAGGATTTCCCATTTGGAAGAATCCAGCATAATGGGTACTTTAGAAATATCAGGCTCTGAAGCAATCAGATTTAAAAAGCGCACCATTGCTTGTTTGGACTCCAGCATCCCTTCATCCATGTTGATATCAATGATTTGTGCGCCATTTTCAACTTGCTGACGCGCGACTTCCAAAGCCGTTTCGTAATCTTCTTCAATAATCAGACGCTTGAAACGAGCCGAACCGGTGATATTCGTACGTTCGCCTACATTGACAAACAGTGAATCTGGAGCAATATTCATTGGTTCCAGGCCAGCCAGACGGCACTGCTTTTCTATCTGAGGAATAGTTCTAGGCGGATGTTTTTGTACCGCTTTAATGATCGCTTCAATATGCTCAGGAGAGGTTCCGCAACAGCCACCAATAATATTCAGATAACCATTTTTTGCCCAATCTTCCAGCTCCTCAGCCATGTCTTCCGGTGATTCATCATACTCTCCGAATTCGTTAGGCAAGCCGGCATTAGGATGAGCAGAAATATGAGTATTCGCGATATTGGATAATTCTTCTATATACTGGCGCAGTTCTTTCGCGCCTAATGCACAATTAAAACCAAATGAAATGGGTTCTACATGGTTTAAGGAATTCCAAAACGCTGCCGCAGTTTGACCTGATAAAGTTCTGCCGGACGCATCGGTTATGGTACCGGAAATCATAACTGGATATTTAAAACCGAGCTCTTCAAAATATTGTTCTACAGCAAAAATTGCGGCCTTGGCATTGAGGGTATCAAAAACGGTTTCAATCAGGATAATATCAGCACCACCGTCTATCAAACCGCGAACAGCTTCGGTATAAGCAGTTACCAACTCATCGAAGGATACATTCCTGAAACCAGGATCATTAACATCGGGGGAAATCGAGGCAGTTCTATTGGTCGGCCCCAATACTCCCGCAACAAATCGCGGTTTCTCAGGTGTTTGCAGGGTAACTTCTTCGGCAACCTGTTTTGCCAAGCTAGCCGATGCAACATTGATTTCGTAGGCCAACGATTCCATATTGTAATCGGCCATGGCAATGGTTGTTGCGTTGAAAGTATTGGTTTCAACAATGTCTACGCCCACATCATAGTAGGCCTTATGGATGGCCTTGATGATTTCCGGCTGAGTCAATGAGAGTAAATCATTATTGCCTTTTAAATCAGATTCCCAATCGGCAAAACGTTTACCACGATAGTCCTTTTCTTCCAGTTTATAACCCTGGATCATGGTACCCATTGCACCATCTAGGAATAAGATACGTTTTGAAAGATGTTGTTTGAGCAGGTTTGTTCTATTCATAATTTCTGCTAAAAGAGTCTATACACAAATAAAGGATTTATCATTAAACCAAAAAAATTGTCAAACATCTGACTACCGCTCGAAAACACCTTGAAGCCTTACTTCTTATACCGGCCAAAACAAAAAAGCCCAAGAAAACTTGGGCTCTTTAGAAGCAATGGATTGAGAACTTGCTCAAGATCGTTACGATGACTCGACAATCAAATCGTTAACAGTTTTTTAGGGCTTTTATTAATTTGATTTAAAACTTCTGCCAATGTCAACAAACATTTCTTTGACACCACTAAACAAACTTTTGAGCGTGATTTTTTCCTTCAGAATAAGAAATGTACGTACAACTCCCGCCCCCGCAACACCCAATAGTGGGGGAATAATCTCCACCCAAAAGAACATAAAAAAACTACGAAAACCACCTGAAGATTCAGTATTAATTGGACCGCTTCGACTATAACCCTCATCCAAATACTCTGGCCCTTTGTCGGTTGTTGCCGCCAACAACGATTCAGCTAAGGAAGCATTCATTTTTACTGCCAAAAACTGTACGATAAAAAATACGATACACCCCAGAGCCACCCATAAAACTGTATTCTTCTTTTGCACTTTCATAGCTGCCTGATAAAGCCAGATCGCTACCAACACAATAAATATACCACCAATCATTTCATTTTCCCGTCTGTTAATTAAATTTATATAAACAGTTTAATAAATATGTCATCCTCAATTCTGATCTTTACCTTTCAAACTTCAAGTTTTTATTATTCTAAATGACTTGAAAAGATTATCGAGTTTTGAAGAGTAAGTTCATTATCACTATGTTTCATAAAAATATCAACTGAGTCCAACTAAAATTTTCAATATTGCATTATCTAAATCCTCCCCAATCACTAGCTCCTAGTTTCCATAATTAATAAACGACTATAAATCATGCCCTTTAAAGTTAGGGTACATCCTTGAATACTTATGAGCTATTCCCTACCTCCCAATGTTATTTGCTCTTGACTTCGTGAACACATCAAGTAGTATATCAACCTTAAATATCGGTAAATTGGTATTTTTTATAAAAATTATTAACACTAAAAAAAGGTAGAATTATCATGGGAGCAATCTTAGATGTAACTGAAATGCTAAAAGAACCTGCTGGAATGGTAGGCGCACTAGTCGTTATTGTAGCTGGCTATTTCTTGGTGAAATGGGTTTTCGCAGAACACCCAGATGATGAAGAGTAAGTTTTAAGGATACAACCCAGTTTAGGCCGTGCTATCGAATAAGTTTCGATTATCAAGTGCGGCCTTGACTATTCCAACAAAAATTCCATACCCAACCCGATCAAATAAACTATAATCCCTACATTTTTTAACGTTTTTACTCACGTTATCAGATGCATAAGATTATTAGCTCTTATATATACAACAGCCTCTCCAAACAAGTAACAACCACAGGAATCGGCTTATTTAGAATTTTCTACGGGCTTCTAACTTTCCTGGAAATCATATTTCTTTTCTATTTTAACCACCTGATTTTCGATCCCATTCCCTACATAGATGTGGAATTCCCAATGATCCCCTTCTTCTTGGGTGTTTGGGCGGTAATAGCCATTTTCCTTACAGTAGGCTTCCACTGCCAGTTCGCTGCCACCAGCAACTATTTGCTCTGGCTAATCTTTGTCAACTTCACCCCTATGCAGCGTGATTTTGATGGGGGCTTTGATCTGTTTATGACCGGTGCTGGTTTTTTTCTGTTATTTTTACCCTTAGATCGCTCATTTTCAATTGACTCCTTAAGAAAAAAACTATCCATCCAAGTCTTTTCATCCATTAAACCCTTGCCGACCAAAACAACCATCTTAGCCTACCAAATTCCAGTCATAATTTGTCTAGGTTTTTTGTATTTCGATTCAGCTACTAATAAATTATTCGCAGAACATTGGCGAAATGGCCTCGGCGCATGGGTCCCATCAATTATGCCTTATTACATTTCTGCAGTTGATTTGTCTTGGCTATTAAATATCGAATGGTTACAGAAATTCATTGGATATTTAATCCTTGTATTTCAATTCACATTTATTTTTCTTTTTAACAAACGCCATTTTAGGCCGATATATTTATTCATTGGCGCTGGATTACACCTGGGCATTACCCTAAGTTTTAATATCTATCCTTTTGGCATAGGCATGCTTATTTTTTATTTTCTCCTGGTACCTTTTTCATTTTGGAAATCATTATTACAAAAAATCACCTTTAATACACCACAGCTCACCGTTTTTTACGACGAGCAGTGCCCACTTTGCAACAGAACCGCTATCGCGATTAACCATTTCGATATATGCAGTGCAGTCAAGTTTAAAGGCCTACAAACACATGCTCACACCATACCTGCCTTTAACAATATAAGCGAAGACTCTCTGCTTGCAGACATTTATGCATTAGACACAAATAACAAACTATTCTCCGGCCTAGATACTTATATTCAGATTTTATATAAAATGCGCTATCCTTTTTTTCTTGGATTGATATTAAATTTCCCTGGCATCTACCATATAGCTTCTTTTATTTACCGCAAAATTGCCGATAATCGACTTCGCCAACCATGCAACCAACTTTGTATTGCTAATAAACCAATCACTGCTAATTACCCTTCCTGGCATAATTATTTATTTGACACTTACGCTCATTCTCATCCGAAAAAATTTTCAAGGCAACTCGCGAAAATATTACTGCTTATTTTCTTCCTGCAACTAACCAGTACAATCCACTATGGAATCCTGTATCGCCTTGATTTTGATTTTGGCCAAAACAAAACCACAAAGCTGCTACATTCTGTTAGCAATGCGGTATTAATGCTTTCCCAGACTTTTCTCGGCATTACCCCTCATGCACTATATATGAATGATCATTTTGAAGGGTATGATCAAATTCTTGCCATTACTTATTTCGATAAAAATGGAGAAGAAAGCTGGCTTCCGTTCATTAATGAACAAGGGATAATTCTTGCCCCAAACTGGGGCCGGGTTCATTCAATGTGGGCTAATATTGCAGTAACCCCAAACATCAATGAAACCCGTTTAGAGAAATTTATCATGAAAGTTACCGCCTTTTGGGGTAACAAGCTCGGTTTAGACCTTAACAATACAGAATTTATAATTAAACAAAAAAATATTATAGTACCCAATAATTGGCAAAATGATTTGAGAGAAAAGAACCTACGCGGCAAATGGCAAACAATCGGATCTGCTAAATGGATTAATAACCGAATTAGCTACCATATCAATTACAACATAAAATAAACTAGCCTATATAAATCATATATCTAACCGTAAGTGTATTAAGTTTTACACGGTAAAAAACCCAGCATTCATCAATTAATTTAACTACGAATAAATTTATTACGTTGTACTGGCCAACACACTCCCACCCCCCAGAACCTTAAGAATTTAAATTAATCATTTTCTATATAATTTCTAGTTGCAACATGAAATCAGTCGTGATATAAATTACATGCTATGTTTAATGGCGTTTACAAAAAATATAATTCTTACTTAGGAGGATACAATGAAAAAAATCATTTTACTTTTAGCAGCAGCTCTTATGGTAGTCGGCTTAACAGGTTGTATGGATGATGTTGACGGTACAAATCAAAGAATGAAAAATTCTTATTCCAGTCAACTATAAGATACAAGCAGCTGTAATAACCCAGTTAAGAGACAAGCTCTTAACTGGGTTTTTTATAAAAAACTATTTTTCTATCCTACCACCAATACCGTCATAACATCCTTCCAATATAGCGGAAGACATCTCTCAATCTTCACACTACCCAAGTATCTTCCTTCCAAATATTGTCACGTCACAGCATCAAAACAAAAGCAATTACGCGACAAGAAACACCCCCAACACAACGTTTACCTTTTTTATAAATCAACGTTGAACAT
>JAUXDP010000074.1 GCA_030618325.1 Methylococcaceae bacterium
ATTGGCGCAATGCGAAAAGTGCAGTCACAAAGTACTTCTAACCCGACATCTATCTCTCAAGTTGCTGCTGAAGCCGCGTTGACACAGGACCAAACTTGCATTCAAACTATGCTGGTTGAATTTAAAAAGCGGCATGACTTCGTTGTTAATGAATTAAACTCTATTCCTGGGATTGACTGTTTAAGCACAGATGGCACTTTTTATGTCTTCCCCAATGTTGAAAAAATGCTGGAGAAGCTACCGGGAATTAATGATGATCTGGCGTTTGCCGAATATTTGATTGAAAAGGCGGGTGTAGCGCTGGTTCCAGGAACTGCTTTTGGCTGTCCAGGACATATCCGGATTTCTATCGCTACCAGTATGGAGAATCTGGAAAAAGCGTTGGCTAGAATCAAACAGGCTGCCGAAAGTTAACTGAATTTTCCGAATTCATAAAATGAAAAAGGCCGTATTAATACGGCCTTTCCTAATTTCAGGGCAACCTTAAATTCAACTTTTCTGGCGACGTCTTAAACCAGCCAGACCAAATAACCCGCTAAACAATAAGAATGCTGCAGAAGGAAGAGGAACTGGAGCAAATTCATCTGAATCTATGGTGAATTCAAACGAGTCACCTGCCGATAAACCTCCCGCACCGGTAAAATCAAAGGTTAACCAGCGATAAAGATCACCTTCCGGCCCTGAAGATCCAGCAAGTTTTACTGGACCGGTAAACTCAGTGTCCCCAGGGCCAGAATTTTTAAAAAAACCTGCTTCTGAACCTTCTGTGCCTTCAACATCAAAAATAAACTCCTTATCAAAAACTGCATTTGCACCAAATGCATCAAACTGAACAGTATAAACTGAAGCTGAAGAATTATTAGTGAACATCCAAACTCCTCCACGAGTATCTGTCCCTGAGTACTGTAACTCCCAACCAGAAGCTGTAGCAGATACTCCATCCCATTTAGCCGTTGAGGTACCATCCACAGTCACTTCCATACCGACCATGTCTGAACTATCAATTTTGTGCTGGATGATCTCTTTAATTATTTCATCTGAATCAACTGTTACTGCAAAAGCACTGGTAATATTAAACCCCAAAAAAACCAGAAAAAACAACTTATAATATATTTTCATAATGCTATTCCTTTTTCTCCATGGACTCTTAGCCCAAATAAAATAAAACCCGTACTTCCCTGTTATAAAATATCAACAGGCAGAGTATCCAGGTCTTGTGAAACAAATGAATTTATTGGTAATACTGCAACTGCGGCATCGACACTAAAACTTGTAAAATCAGAGCCAGATGTACTGGCAAAAATCTCCTGGGGCTGCTCTAAAAATGAAATACCAACGCTTTCCAAAGCAGAAGAAGTAAATCCTCCACTACCATTATCAACCGTTGTTTCGATTATAAGAGAGACACTCGTATCAATATTTTCCATTGGAATAACTGATAAGATAAAAGAAACTTCCTCTCCCGCCAATGCTCCCATTACTTCAACAGTAACTTCCCATGTATCATCGGGCGATTGCGTCGGCCCACCTGCAAAATTGACTTGATAATTCGCATCCAGATCAACTACTTTAGCATCTTGAGTGAATAACCAATCTGATTTGCTAAGATCAATATTTTCCGGAAAGCCCTTGATTGTAACCGAGGTGACTGCATCTTGTTCTGATGGTGCTACTCTAAAACCTAACCATTTCGATGAATCGCCATCAACAAGTTCAGGGGCGCCTTCAACAAACTCTTCATTGAGCGTAAAAACACTTGTCTCAGGAGGCATTACTGACTCATCTTCATCAAAAGAGATAGCAATAGTTTTTTCTTCTGATGAGGTAAACCCTCCGCTGCTATTATCAACCGTCGCTTCTACTTCAAGAGTCACTTCCGGCGCAACATTATCCATCGGTATAACCGATAGGATAAAAGAAACTTCCTCTCCCGGTAATGCGCCTACGACTTCAACAGTAACTTCCCATGTATTATCTGAAGATTGAGTCGGACCGCTGACAAAGTTAATTTGATAATTGGCATCTTGATCAACAACTTTTGCATCGGCTGCGATCAACCAGTCTGATTCACTGGGATTTGTATTTTCAGGAAATCCCTTAATAGTGATTGAGGTGACAGTATCCTGTTCTGAGGGTGCAAGTCTAAAACCTAACCATTTTGAGGAGTCGCCATCAGTAAGTTCTGGCCCACCTTCAACAAAGTCCTCACTAAGGGTGAAAATCTCGCAATTTTTAAGGGACGGAGGTTCAACAGGAACGATTCCAGAGTCCCCTGCAATTCCGGCTCCTTGTATTCGCTGCGGCTCCAAGATTAACTCAGGGAGAATCTCTGTAAAATCAACACCTATGCCATTGGTTTCAAAACCGCTAATGGGCGTCATTCTTGGCTCAGCATATTCGACCTGGATAATATTGAACCCATCATCTTCACCAGCACCTGCAACCGATCCCCCGCCTGCAGCCGGTGCTTCCAAATCTACTGTGGGATCAAAGTTTTTATTTTGTAACAAAGCAGCTTGGGTAGCCTGTACCTCCTCTTCGGGAGAAACGTCTTTTGGCTTGATATCGAAATCTAGATTTAATATTCCGTCATCCAATATGGATTGCGCATTTCGGCCCAGATCCATCACTAGGCCATCGGCGTATTCGATAGCAACAGTCCCGGAATCTCCAGAGACTACTTGCTCATCAATAAAGACTCGATCGCCAATATTCAATACCCTTTCTGTGCCATCAGTGGCTATTGCTTTAACCACTCCAGTCAATGAAATTACAATTCCGGTGTTTGTCATTTTGAACCTCCTGTAGCTGAAATAATTGGAAAATTCTTACTTCGATTTTAAATAACTATCCCACAATATAAATCTATTGCTAGTGTAATAATACTAGAACTATATTCGTTCGCTCTCTATAAAAAATAGCTGAGCAATCAAACAGTCACTATTAGCTCGCTTTGTCAGTAACAAACTGCCTATAGAAAACAAGTTAAATTGCGGCAAATAACAATGATATATTACCATAATGCCTCATATAACATAGTGGAATTATGGTACGCTCTAGATCTGAGAGTTAAATACTGCTTTTATGGTTAAGCGCTCCCCATTTAGGGCGAGTATTTTGTGAAGGGGTAAGTTATGAAACAGCAGCAATAGCAAGCTATGTCCATGCCTTACAACAACAGTCTAAGAATCTGAGGAAGTAGGAGCAAATGATGCACCTACATCACATTAACCTAAAGAGATAGGGTTTTTAAATAAGCTTTAAAGTCATTTTTTAATTCTGGATGGAGCAGCCCATGTTCGATTGTTGCTATTAAATAACCAAGCTTTGAGCCACAATCGTACCGAGTTCCTGCAAACTCGTACGCTAACACTGGCTCATCCTGTAATAATGCAGATATGGCATCTGTCAATTGAATTTCACCGCCCGCACCTTTGCCAGTTTTCTCGATTTTATCAAAAATTGCTGGGGTCAAAATATACCGGCCAACTACTCCCAGATTTGATGGAGCCTCTGATGGCTCAGGTTTTTCTACGATTGTTTCAACCCTGCCTAGGGTCTTGGAAATTTCTGTAGTCGCCACAATCCCATATTTTTTAGTTTCTGATGGCTCTACTCTTTCTGTACCTAAAATACTGCATTGTTCCTTTTGAAAAAGCGCTGTCATTTGCGCCATGCACCCTTGCCCTGGGTTCTCTATTAAATCATCAGCAAGAATAACAGCAAAAGGTTCATCATTCACCAATGGTTTTGCACAATATACAGCGTGCCCAAGACCCAAAGCCTCAGCCTGACGAATAAATACACAAGAAATATTTGCAGGTACAATATCTTGAACCAACTTTAAAGTTTCTGTTTTACCTCGCTCTTCTAGCTCTTTTTCTAATTCATAAGCTTTATCGAAATGATCCGTTATCGCCGTTTTGTTTCTACCGGTAACAAAAATCATGGTGTCGATTCCAGCTGATACGGCCTCTTCAACCGCATATTGGATCAACGGTTTATCGACTACCGGTAACATTTCTTTAGGGCTGGCCTTAGTCGCTGGTAAAAATCTTGTACCTAATCCAGCAACTGGAAAAACTGCTTTTTTTACTAACTGTTTCATCTTTATCTAACTATATAAAAATACGAATTATTTAGAATCCTCGAGCCTACCATATTTATCTTCATAGCGAACAATGTCATCTTCTCCCAGATAGCTTCCGGATTGAACTTCAACTATTTCTAAAGGGATAACTCCAGGATTTTCTAGACAATGCACTGTACCTAGCGGAATATAAATAGATTCATTCTCAGAGAGTAATATCTTTTCCTCAGCTTTTGTTACCAAAGCCGTTCCTTTAACAACTATCCAATGCTCGGCACGGTGATGATGTTTTTGTACCGATAATTTTGCACCTGGTTTTACTACGATGAGTTTAGTCAGATATCTCTCCCCCTCATCAACCGAGTCATAATGACCCCAGGGGCGATATACTTTCCTATGCCATTTTGATTCCTTACGGGCCATGGAATTAAGTCTATCGACAATCGTTTTTACTTCCTGGACACGATCTTTGGGCGCTACCATAACGGCATCATCGGTTTCAACAATCACTAAATCTTGTACCCCGATAGTTGCAACTAACCTGCCTTCAGCATGTACGAAGGAATTACTGGTATCTACCGCTAATACATCACCATGAATAGCGTTACCACTAGCATCTTTTTGGGTGACATCCCATAAAGCAGACCAAGACCCAACATCATTCCAACCTGCATCAAGGGGAATAACCACGGCTTGCTCAGTTTTTTCCATTACTGCATAGTCTATTGAATCAGCGGGACATTCTGAGAAAATATCCTTATCCAAGCGAGTGAAATCTAAATCTTTTTTTGCGGCTGAAAATGCCTTTTGGCAACTGGCCAACATTTCCGGATTGAATTTTTCCAACTCCTCCAAATATCGTCTTGCTTTAAAAGCAAACATGCCACTATTCCAAAAATAATCACCAGAGTTAATATATTCAGTTGCCGTAGCTAAATCTGGTTTTTCTACAAATGCAGCGACATCGAAAGCTTCCCCACTAATTTCTTTTCCACGTTTTATATAGCCATAACCAGTTTCTGGGCCTGTTGGAACAATACCAAAAGTCACTAAATTTCCAGCCTCTGCCATCACTTCAGCCTGATTCACCGCTACCTGAAACGCCACCTCATCATCAATGACATGATCTGCAGGTAAAATTAATAAGATATCTTCGTCTGAAGCAGCAGCAAGAGCCGCCATGGCAACAGCCGGTGCGGTATTTTTTCCTATCGGTTCAAGAATAATCGCAGAAGCCTTACAGCCGATTTCCCGTAATTGCTCTGCCATCATAAATCGATGATCTTCATTGCAAATTGCTATGGGAGCTTGCAAACTAGTGATACCATCAAGACGATTCAAGGTTTGCTGAACCATCGTTTTATCACTAACCAACGGCAAAAACTGTTTGGGGTGATATCCTCGTGAAAGTGGCCAAAGACGAGTCCCTGACCCACCCGATAATATTACTGGTATCATTGATAGTAATTCCTTAATTTAGAGTGACTCTCAGCTCACGCCTGATTTTCGCGATTACGGCTTCAAATTTCTCATTTTTAAGCACAAACTGTGCGTTTTATTTTATAACCCACAAAAATCAGACACAACCCAGACAGTCACAAGGCCATGCTGAATAGTTGCAATTTAGAGCTCATTGAAACCTTGGGGATTTTTTTCCTGCCACCGCCAGCTATCCAGAATCATATCCTGTAAGTTTTTTTCAGCCTTCCAGACAAGTTCCTGTTCTGCCTTTTCAGGGTTTGCGTAACATTGTGCAATATCCCCCGGACGACGCGAAACAATTTTATAATTGACTGTTTTCCCCGTAGCTTCGGAAAATGTATTGACCATCTCCAATACACTATAACCATTCCCTGTACCCAAATTATAGGCAGTACATCCACCTTGAGAAAAACGATCACCTTGTAATGCTTCAAGTGCTTTTAGATGGCCTTTGGCTAGATCAACAACATGAATATAATCACGAACTCCGGTTCCATCCGGCGTAGCATAATCATCACCAAACACGGAAAGCTGCTCTAATTTTCCTACGGCTACCTGAGAAATATAAGGCATTAGGTTATTAGGAATACCATTCGGGTCCTCTCCAATTAAACCGCTAGAATGTGCTCCTACAGGATTAAAATAACGTAATAGTGCTATTTTCCAGGGGTTTTCATTATTAATTAACTCATCTGATGCTGAAAGATCTCGTAGAATTTCTTCTATCATCAACTTTGACCGACCGTAGGGATTCGTTGCTGACAAGGGAAAGTCCTCAGTAATAGGGACTGATTGTGGATCGCCATAAACGGTTGCAGAAGAACTGAATACCAACTCTCTAACACCTGCTTCAGCCATAACTTCAGTTAATACTAATGTACCGTAGACATTATTATTATAATAATTTAAAGGCTGCTGACATGATTCCCCTACAGCTTTTAACCCTGCAAAATGTATGACCGCTTGGATATCATAATCTGAAAAAACTTTTTGCATAGACGATCGATCGCGAATATCAATTTGCAAAAAATCTACGGTTTTTTGTGTTATCTGTCCGACTCGGCGTAACGCTTCCTGTTGACTATTTTGTAAATTATCGACAACAACGACATCGTTACCCCCTTTAAGCAACTCAATACAGGTGTGACTGCCAATATAACCAGCGCCACCCGTAACTAAAATACGGTTTCCAGCTTTCAAATCTCTGTCTCCTGCAATAATTACTCAGTTGTTGCTGTGGGTTGTAACTTCTCTAAGGCTTGTTTGGCTTTATCCAGACCATCATAGTTCTGTTTGGAATCTACTGCCTTCTGTAAATGCTTTTTGGCCTTAAGATCACTACCTTTCTTAAGGTAAACCATCGCCAAATGATAATGCATTTCGGGAATACTATTTTTCTTATTGACCGCTGATTCTAATGCTTTCTGAGCTTCATCAATATTATTATTCAAAAAATTCACCCAGCCATAGGTATCCAAAAATGCTGAATGTTTACTATCTTTTAATTTTTCCACCAACGTCAGAGCCTGCTTCAAATTCTGTTCATCCTGATTATCACTAACCAATAATGCAGCTAAGTTATTTGCAGCCATAATATTATCTGGGGATATAACCAAGATCTTCTTATAGGTATCAATTGCAACATTATTTTTATGAACAGCTGTGGTCAATGTTGCCAACTTCATTAGCATTGCAATATTTTTTGGTGATTCATCAATGCCTTTGTGATAAGTATCTATCGCTTTATCAACTGAATTTTGTAATAAGTACACGGCTGCTAACTTCTGATACCCAGGTCCAAATTTCGGTTTTAAAGCTATCACTCGCTTAAACAATCCCTCAGCCTTCTTGAGTTGATTTTGTTGCCGATGTAATTCACCTCGTAATGTTAACAAGGCAAGATTATCTTTATTATCTACCAGTCTTTTATCCAGGTATTTTTCTGCTTCACTCACTTGCCCCAGAGCAATATAGCTATTTATCAACCCTGACAAAGCATCAATGGCCAATGGCTTTATGGCCAACACCTTTTTCAACTCAGCAACTGCTTCCTGAGGTTTTTTTTGTCCAAGGTATAGCTGTGCTAACTTATAATGGCCCACTTCACTTTTCTCAGTATTTTGAGCTAATTGTTTTGCTATCACCTCTGCCTTTTGCCAATCTCCACGCTTGCCATAAAGATCAATTAACATGACCGAAACTTCAATATCTTCTTTAAAAAACCCATGGGCCTTTTCTAATAGTTCCAAAGCTCCGGCTTCATCCTTTTTCTTAACCATCATCCTTGCCAAATCTTTACTAGCAGGAAGATTTTTAGAATTAACCATTAACACCTTTTCAAGCGCTTCCTGCGCCAAATCATTATTACCACCACGTAATTGAGCAATGGCTAATAGCATCAATGCCTTTTCCGATTCTGGATCATCTCTTAATATAGTTCTAACATCTGCAATAGCAGCATCAAAATTTTCTTCCTTAATCAAAAATCCTGCTCTAAACTGTAGCCCTTTCGCATTTCTGGGGTCGAATTCGATAACTTCCTCCACCAATTTTCGGGCTTCTTCAGTTTCCCCTTTTGACATTGCTAAAGCAGCAAGACGATTACGTGCATCAATGCCAGAAACACCCAAGCTGTCATCAGCAACTATTTTTTCCAGAATCTCCTTAATTGCTTCAGGATCATCCTTATGTAACTTTAACCGGGCAAATCGGAAGGCAAAATTATCTGGGTTTTCTTTAATTATCCTGGCAATCTCTTCCTCTGCCTTCTCAGGGCCGCGTTGAGCAACCAAATAATCCACATAAGCCAGTTTAGGTTGGTCGTCTTCCGGCAATTGATCAATCAGTTTTTTTAGAACCTGCGCTCCTCGATCGACTTTCTTTTCAACGACATAGAACTTAGCCAGATTGTAGTGTAAATTTTGATTCTCAGGAAAACGCTCCACTAAAGATATATAGAGTTGCTCGGCTTCTGCTTTTTTCCCTTCAGCCATTAAAATATTAATCTTGACCAGCGGTAGCTTAATAACTTCAGGATGAGCGACTATTGTCTTATCAAGTACTTGCATGGCTTCGGCCATTTTCTTTTCTGACCCTAAAAAACGAATCATTAACAAAGCCGAATCAATATGTCCTGGCTCTGAGGCCAATGCCTGTTCAAGCAAGGCCCGAGCCTCTTGTTTTTTGTTCTGTGTCAACAAAATCGTTGCTTTTAAAGCTAAAGCATCTGTATTTTGAGGATTTGTTGCTAGAACCAGCTCAACTTTCTCCGATGCCTTTTCAACATCTTTACTAAATAGAAATAACTTCCCAAGTTTAAGTTGCGCTTCAATATGATCAGGATTTTCTTCAATAACTGCCAGCAAGTTGCCGTACATTTTCCGCCAGTCCATATCTTTTTCGGCGACTAAAGCAAATAAATAACGTGCATCGGCATTTTTTGGGTTAATTTGTAAAACATTTTTTAATTCGACCCGAACCTTGTCGTAATTTTCTTCTTCGAAATAAACTTTAGCTTTCTCTAAATATTTTTCCTGCCTTTCCTCAGAACTACTGCATCCAGCAACCACTAATACGCTAATAACCAACAGCATTAAATTAATACTTTTCATCATCTTTTCTTTCACCTTGTAAATCTGATCCTTTCAAAAAAGCCGAACTAAATAACTAAGAGGCTGCACAATTATTCTAGCTGAATAAATACAACTACTAAAATCAGTACACCAGCTAAAATAGCCGTAAATTTTAGTGGTTTAAATAAATCATACTTCCTATTTAATAAATATTCCAGAGCATAAGCCAAACAAAACAGCCTGAATAACACATGCCCAACAAATTCAATTTCAACCAATGCAATGGTTGCCAATATAAAAAGCGCAACCAGAATATCTTGCGTTGTCAATCTAAATTCTGATTTTCGGGTAATACGAATAGCTACAGACACCACAAAGATTAAAACACTGAAAAAAATATTAAGCGACCCGTTAGAAATAACTTGCATCCCCGAGTTTTCATTTGCCAGCATGAACGATATTACTGCAGAAAAGTAGATACTGATCCTGACAAACAAATCCTGCAAAATTTTGGGAGCGAACAAAAAAAAGAAAAGGCTTGCTCCAATCACAGCAAATAATTGCAAATATTGTGTGTGCAATTGCCAGTAAAGCAAACCAATAAAAACAATTAAAAATAAAGTAATCGAATATTCAATATAAGATTTCGTAAATCGAAATAACCGCTTACTCCGCCAAATCCGCCATCCGCTCCTTCTATCCTCCACTTTTCCCTCAGAAGAGTGCAATAACCATTGCCGTTGTTCAGCAAAATGTATAAAAGACAAAATTGCAGTACAAATCAACAAATACACACCAACGACTGCAAAATCAGAAGCAACACGCAACAAAAAAGCAGCCAACAGAAAAATACCTTGCAATATATATATCGTTCCAACAACTTCAGCATGGGTAAAACCGATATCGAGTAATCGGTGGTGAATATGTCGCTTGTCCGGCGAAAAAGGTGACAGCCCATTTCGGACCCTCAGAGCCATCACAGAAATTGTATCCAGCACGGGCAAACCCAGCAATAACAATGGTAAAGCCGGGTTTAGTGCCCGAAATACATCCTGTGTTAAATAAATGCTCAGAAATGCCGCCATAAATCCAATAAACTGACTTCCTGTATCTCCCATAAAAACAATGGCGGGATGAGTATTAAACCATAAAAAACCCACGATTCCGCCAGCAACAGCTAAAGACATAATGACAATTTCATCGCCTTGAACAAGCACAGCAAGGAAGGCTATCGCAGAAATTGTTAATAACATAAGCCCTGCCGCCAAACCATCCAAGCCATCAGACATATTAACTGCATTGGTAACACCAATCACAAAAAATACAGTCAAAGGTAGAGTCAAATATTTTGGCGCCGTCTCCAAACCAAAAAAAGGCAAATATGAAAACACCAAGCCTCCTGCCATAGCAACTAAAACTGCTAGAAACTGCCCACCAAACTTCCATTTGAAATTTAGATCTTTTTGATCATCAATTAAGCCAAATAGAACAATAATTCCTCCACCGGCAATCAAGTTTATGACTATTTTATTGAATGGAATAAAAAGAAGAAAAGCAACAATTGCACCGGTCGCAATACCAATTCCTCCACAACGTGGTATTGGCAGGGCATGAACTTTGCGCTCACCAGGTTCATCCATCAAATTTAGCGTACCTGCTAACCGAATCAAAACGGGTATCAAGGCTATGCTGACTAAAACAGAGGTAAAAAAACTTAAAAAAAACTCCATCGAAATGATATTTTTATGCTTAACATCGCGCTCAGAAAACCAAAATAGGTCGTATAACAACTACACAAATCTAATTTGGAACATAATCCTTAAGTAAGGGGAAGGTATCCTTGAGAAATTCTTCTAACTTATCGTCTCCTTGCACTTCATCCATCCCTTCAGGCAAGCCAAATACTAGCCGAACTAATGCCCCATCAGTTCGTTGTTTTGTTAATGCATCCCAAAACAAGAACCATTTAACTAAATATTCATTGGTAATAATACGCCCACGCTGCTGAAACCAGTAGTAAACCAACTGTTTCTGCTTGCCCTTACTAATGACTGCCCTGTTTACTCTCAAGGCTTCACCATTACTTGCTAATACACCGTTAATATTGCGCTGATCAAAATTCCCAATTCGCCATCCATCTCCCGGTATGCAAGACTTTGGTGAATGCGCTGAAGCCCCCTTCCTTTGTGATGCATAGTATGCCACATAAAAATTAACAGGCCTTAAATTACCCTTTTTGGTGTAATTCCCGATAATATAATCATCAAATTTCAAGGTATCTATAAATTCTTGTCCCATTCCTACTTCAACACCCTTCCAGTCATCTATTTGCAGTGGAAAGTTAGCAAAACGTAGTCGATCAGGAGTCTGTTCCTCCCTATCCCCAACAAGAGCGACTAAAGGCAACATAATCAAAAGTGAAATACAAGCGGCTAAATAGGTTTTTGGTAAGGTAAAAATAGATGGCATTGAATCAGCATTAGCTTTAGGCTGTTCAATGTCATCTTCTTCTGAATCTGACATAGCTGGCATAATTGCATCAATAACAAACACCTCTGAAAAGTTTTTATTTTTAATAAACAATTTAGCCAAAACACGCATTTCAACATATAAAATACCCAAACATCCAACAAAAATAATCCAGCCTTCGAAATCATGTAAAAACCCTTCTGCCTGCTCTATCCCCCAATACTCAACCAAGACACCAATTACACCAATACGAAAACTATTCATTAACACCGTAATCGGTATAGTTGACAGGAAAATAAACGCCCGCATCCAAAATTTACCCTTGAACAAAAATGCACACAAATAACCAAAGCTCATTAATGGAAACAAATAGCGTAAACCACTACAAGCTTCAACCACTTGAAGCTGATATATACCTAGATCAATGACGTTACCTTGCAAATTGACACTAATATCAAATGCTCTGATCACCAAAACCCCCAACCAGGACGAAATCAGCTGCA
>JAUXDP010000072.1 GCA_030618325.1 Methylococcaceae bacterium
ACAAAGGGAATATCCATATAGTCGAGCCTGATTTGGATATTTTGGTGAAGTCTGCTGTGCAAGCTGGTAAGTTGAAAGCTGGATTAGAACCAGTTGAAGCTGATGTTTATATCATAGCTGTGCCTACGCCTTTTAAAGATGATCACAAACCTTTCAAAACTTTAAAATCTCTGGATTTGAAGGAGAAAATACTTATTGATACTCGGGGCGTCATTATTTAGCGTAATTTTATACGGAGATGACTATGCGTATCAAAGCATTCTTGAACAACATTTGTTGATTTAACTGATCCCTTTTTATTGGCTAATAAAATTGTTTTTGTCTATTCTTAAACGCAAAGAGTATATTGCTCAATTTAGTGAGGAAACATTATGAAATTAAAAGTAGTAGTTCATGAAGCAGAGGAAGGGGGGTTTTGGGCAGAAGTACCCTCTATTCCTGGGTGCGCAACTCAAGGTGATTCCTTTGATGAGTTGTTAAGTAACATTTACGAAGCTGTAGAAGGTTGTCTATCAGTAGATGTTCAGGATATTACTGTATCCGGAAAAGACAAGGTAATGGAAATAGCAGTTTGAAAACTGTCAGTGGCAAAAGGCTTTGCCAGCTTATTGAAGCAAAGGGTTGGGAATTAAAGCGAATCAATGGAAGCCACCACATTTATGCAAAAACAGGTGAAATCTCTCGTATATCTATTCCAGTGCATGGTAATAAATCATTAAAAATGGGATTACAGAAATATCTGACTAACATTGCTGGAATTGATGAATCAGAATTGTAAGCATGCATTATACGCTCCGTACGGGGCATTTTATTGATGTTAGAAATTTAATAAAGAAAGATTTTTTATGAGAGCATTCAAAACAACAACATCCTTGGTAGTACCCCTGGATCGGGCCAATGTGGATACCGATGCCATTATTCCAAAACAATTCCTAAAATCGATACGCAGAAATGGTTTTGGTCCTTATCTGTTCGATGAATGGCGCTATGAGGATCGTGGTGAGCCAGACATGGATTGCAGCAATCGACCACTGAAAAAGGACTTCATGCTGAATGACCCTAAATATAAAGGTGCACAAATTTTATTGACTCGGGAAAATTTTGGTTGCGGATCTTCCAGAGAACATGCGCCCTGGGCGCTTGATGATTATGGGTTCAGGGTGATTATCGCACCGAGTTTTGCCGATATTTTTTATAATAATTGTTTTAAAAATGGCCTGTTGCCTATTGTTTTAGAAGCTGAGATGGTTGATAGTCTTTTTAGTGAATTAACAGAGGGTTATCAATTGACTGTTAGTTTAGAACAGCAAACGATTACGACACCAGCTGGGCGCGCCCTTCCATTCAATATTGATGAAAATCGGAAATTCCGCTTGCTGAATGGTTTGGATGATATTGCTTTAACTTTACAGGAAGCTGATAAAATAAAAATCTATGAGCAACAAAGGGCGAAACGCGCTCCGTGGTTGTTTGTTGACTAAATAATATGTCCAAAAATGCACGTAATCTATTGACTCCAGGGATAGATGAATAAATGACAAAAAAATATAATGTCGCAGTAGTGGGAGCTACTGGTGCGGTTGGCGAAGCAATGTTGTCAATACTTGAAGAGCGGAATTTTCCTGTCAATGAAGTTTATGCTTTAGCAAGTAGCCGTTCAGAGGGGAAAAGAATCCCATTTAAAGGCGAATCAATAAAAGTTAATGATTTAGCAACCTTTGATTTTTCCAAAGCACAAATTGGTTTATTTTCTGCGGGGGCTTCAATTTCTGCTGAATATGCTCCCAAAGCTGCTGCTTTAGGCTGTATCGTTATTGATAATACCTCACAATTCCGCTATCAAGATGATATTCCGTTAATAATTCCGGAAGTTAATCCCGATAAAATAGGCGATTACAAAAATCATGGCATCATAGCCAATCCCAATTGCTCAACCATTCAAATGTTGGTGGCTTTGAAACCTATTTATGATGCGGTAGGAATTGAGAGGATAAATGTTTGTACTTACCAGGCAGTTTCTGGGACTGGGAAGCAGGGTATTGAAGAAGTTGTGAACCAGACTGCAAAGTTATTAAATGGTAAACCTATTGAAACGAATGTTTATCCCAAGCAAATTGCCTTCAATGTATTGCCCCAGATTGACATATTTATGGAAAACGGGTATACAAAAGAAGAAATGAAAATGGTTTGGGAGACCAAGAAAATTCTGGCTGATGAAGCTATAAAAGTCAATCCGACTGCGGTTCGGGTTCCCGTATTTTATGGGCATTCTGAAGCGGTGCATTTAGAAACCCGAGAGAAAATTAGCGTTGAAGCGGTCAGGGATTTGTTACACAATAGTCCTGGAGTGACAGTGCTTGATGAGCGTGTGGATGGCGGCTATCCGACAGCAGTAACGGAGTCTTCGGGGCAGGATGATGTATTTGTCGGTCGAATAAGAGAAGATATTTCTCATCCTAGAGGTGTTGATTTATGGGTGGTCGGGGATAATGTTCGGAAAGGTGCAGCATTAAATAGTGTGCAAATAGCAGAAGAGCTGGTAAAAAAACACATCTAGTCTAAGCTTAACAAATATCTTTTATTGTTTTATTTTAGAAACTGTGGTGAATGTGTGAAGGAGAGGAAAGTGCGCAATTTGACTAAAACGTTTGCAGCTGTGTCATTAATGACACCAATGGGAGCTTATGCCCTTGGGGTCGGTGACATCAAATTGCATTCGGCTCTAAATCAGAATCTTGATGCTGAAATAGCGCTGGTTCTCTCGGATACTGAAAAACTTACTGATATAAAAGTAAAATTGGCTCCGCCGTCAAAGTTTGAAGAAGCTGGCGTACCCTGGAGCCATTTTCTATCCCAAATTAAGTTTAAAACTGTTACTAAAGCAAATGGTGCAGTGATTGTTAAGTTGAGTTCATCTGAGGTATTAAACGAACCTTTTCTGGATTTCCTTCTCGAAGTAAGTTGGCCAAAAGGCGATATTTATCGGGAATTTACAGTTTTGGTTGACCCGCCAGCAATATATCAACAAAAAACTATCCCTGTTACGGTAAAGCAACCAGAACCGATTAAGCAACAGCAGTTACCTACACAGAAGGTATTTCAGCAGCCAATTGATGCTACTGCAATGACTCGATCTACTACTAGTGAATATGGCCCGACCGGTAACCGCGATACACTTTGGAAGGTGGCAGAAAAAGTAATCCGAAATGAGGATGTTTCTGTTGAGCAAATGATGATGGCTTTGTATGAAGCCAATCCAGAAGCATTCTTCAAACCAAATGTTAATGCTTTGTCTGCAGGTGCAATCCTTAAGGTGCCACAAGATGATGTGGTGATGAAGTTAAGCCCACGTCAGGCAAAACAAGAGTTTTATAAACAAGTAGAAGCTTGGCGAGGACGTGTGACAAAAGCCTCTACTACAAGTCAAAAGGTAGCAGATACCTCTGAGATAAATAATCAATTAGAATTAAAAGCACCGACAACGGCAGAAATCGACGACCGTGTGCTGGTTACGCCGAGTGTGAGCGAAAATACTCAGGATGATGCTACCGAGTTTGCAAACGAAAGCCTTGCCCTGGAGAATCAGGAACTGAAAAATCGTCTGAACAAACTGGAACAGAAACTTGCTAATTTGCAAAAGACACTGTCAGTAGAGGATGAGCAGCTTGCAACACTACAAAGCGAACAACTCAAATCAGATGCCGAACAGGGGCCTGATAAATCAGGAGCAGTACCGGCTAAAGTTGAAAAAACTGAACAGGTAAAAAAGGCTGCTAAACCTCAACCCATTCCAAAACAAGTAGTTCAGCCGGAGTCTGAGACTGGTATTTATAATATTCTAATGGGTACTGCAGGACTTGGTGCCTTAGGGTTGTTAGGTTGGTTGTGGTGGCGTAAACGTAAAGTTGAAGATCAAATCAACAATGAAAGCATGTTTGCTGCATCTAGCCAGATTAGCCTGCCTGAAACAGATGAAGATTTGGTGGTTCCAGTTGTGGAGGTTAATCAAGACAGCTCCTATGACGTTGGTACTGTGGGAGAAAGTTCTTTCTTGAGTGAATTTACTCCAAGTGATCTTGATGCCTTTGAAACTGACCAAGCTGAAATAGACCCGATTGCCGAAGCGGATGTTTATCTTGCCTATGGTCGTTATCAACAAGCTGAAGAATTGATGCGTCAGGCGATTGAAAGTCAGCCGGGCCGTGATGAGTGCAAATTAAAATTGTTTGAAATTTTCTATGCTAGTGAAAATCAGAAAGAATTTGAAGCATTTGCCGAAGAACTCGTTTCTACAGGGAAGAATAAGGACACTGATTTTTGGACTAAAGTATCAGAAATGGGCAGCGAAATATGCCCTGACAGTAAATTATTCGTACCTGGTGCACTTGTAGGCGGTGTTGAAGAAGTCACAACGGCAGAAACTGATATTTCAGAAGACGAAATTTTACAACCTGACTTTTCTGCTCTGGAAAGCGATGCTAAACCTGAACAATCTGATGTGGATGAGGGATTGGAATTTAATATCGAATCCCTAGATGATGCCAAAGAACAAGAAGATAGTGATGTTCTAGATTTATCAAGTGAAAATGATAATAATGGCATTGATTTTGATCTTGGGACTATTGACTCCCCTGAAGCCGAGAGTAAAAAAGATAGCGTAACCGATGAACCTGAAGCTTTCGATTTATCAGATGATCCCTTCGTAGAAGCAAGTCAGGAAGAACTGGCTAATTTTGATTTTGATGCTGAAACGGAAGAAAAAAATATTGAGACGCCTGATTTAAGCAGTGAAGAATTGGGCGTAGAAAGTTTGGAGTCGGAATCTAGCCTTGAAGATTTCAATTTTGAACTTGATGAGAGTAAAGCACCATCTCCCCCAGCTCCTTTAGAAGATCTGATTAGTGATTCAGCAGCAGTTTCTGATCTCACAGATATGGATGAGCTTGAAACCAAAATTGACCTGGCAAAAGCCTATATTGACATGGGTGATTCCGATGCGGCAAAAACTATAGCAGAAGAAGTTTTGGAAAAAGGCTCAGATACGCAAAAAGAAGAAGCGAAAGAAATAATCAATCAATTATAAGTACCACATAATACTTCGCACCGCTGTACATCCAAAAACTAGCGGTGCGAAGTATCTGTTGACTCCTGATTTTTTTGGGCTAATTGTTTAGGGTATTTCTAACGCCGCCAGTATTTTTTCTCCACACTCTATAAAACTCTTAATTTGTTCTTGAAGGATGCGGAAAATTTTTTGCGCACTTTCTATATCTTTGGCAGATAAGTAGTTATCAATTTTTCGCGCATAATATTCAAGATTGATTAGACCACAATTTCCAACGACTCCTTGAAGATCGTGAGTCACTAGTTTTGCTTTAAGAATATCTTTTTTATTAAGTGAGTTAGATAAGTCGTCAAGCTGTCTGGGCAGGGTGGAAAATAGTTTCTCAAATAGTGTTTTGGCGAGTATTCTATTTCCTAAAGTTCTTTCTAGCATTAATTCGACATATTCTAAATGGGGAGAATTCGAACTATTCATGGCAAAAATCACAATAAATCATAAGTTTCTGAAGAAAAAGCAGCGCAGCGGCAGTCTATTAATTCAGTAGTATACCTGTGAATTGTAATCGAATCAGACCAGTGATTTTCTGGTAGCCTGCTTTTTGTTTGAGATATACCAGGAATTTTTCTGGCTCAGATAATGATTGCTAAACTGTAGGAAGGAAGGCTCCACGGTGAGGGCCTGCTTCCAGTGTTAGCCTATCAATCTTGGGGCGCAATTTCGCCGGAGTAGATGAACCCAACATGAGGTGCAATAATTACCTTGGGCGTTAATGCTCCTGCAACGGCAGGTTGTCGGTTCATAGTGGTGATTTAATACCGAAAGAACAAAATTATTTGATGCCATTAGGTTATTATCACTTTGTAATGACTGGTAGTGGGCGTTACAGGGGGATTGCAGGTATAATAAAAATGATTACTGGACGCTATACGGTAGTTCAGATGGCTATACTAAGGGGATGAAGCCGAATGACTGAAATTCAAACACAAGCCTTACGTAAAGGTACGGAAATTGCAGTTTATGAGATTAAAGATGTCTTGAGAAATAACTCATCGGAAATTACATACCGTGCCTGGAATGAGCATCTCAGTACAACGGTAATCCTTAAAGAGTTCTTTCCTTCTGATTATGTTGAACGCTGCGAAGAGGATCAGTTCGTTCGAGAAAAGTCGAAAAAGGAGAGTGCTGTTTTTGATTTTGGCGTCAACAATTTTATTCTGCAAAATGAAAAAATGCTGGGAATTCAACATCCCAGTGTACAAGGCGCGCATAATGTACTGAAATTTAATCATACGGCCTATTTTGCTGTCGAGGATGAGCAAGGAACTTTGCTTGCTGATCAACTGGAAAAGTCTAAGTCTTTTAATGAAGAAGAGCTTAGGATTGTTCTAACCTCTCTACTTAATGCACTGCAACATACCCATGAAGCCGACATTGTGCATGGTGATATTCATCCTGACAATATTCTCATCAGGAAAAAAGGTGGGCCTGTATTGATAAATTTTGCTGCCGCTCATCAAGGGTTTGCTAAACATGTCAAAATGTTGTCTCTTGAATTACATGAGGGGTATGCATCTCCAGAACAATATGAAAAAGAAGGTCATGTCGGAGCTTCTACCGATTTATATAGCTTAGGCGCAATCCTGTATCGCTGTATTACCAAGACAGATCCAGTGGATGCTAAGAAAAGGATATCGGATTTAAAAGATAATAAAGCTGATCCATTAATGCCAATCTCAGAGCAAGCAGAAGTAGGTTTTAGTGAGGATTTTTTGCGGATAATTGATTGGATGTTGCAATTGGATGTTAAAGAGAGACCGCATTCAGCAAGCGAGATTTTAACTGAATTAAATAAAGATAATAAGAACCTTAAGGCGATAGAGGCTACGACTCCAGTTAAAATAGAGACAAAAAATACTGACTATTCGGATGCTGGATCCAAACTTGGCCAAATGGGTGTATTTCCTTCGCTTGTAGGTATGATTGGGGCCGTTGCTATTGGTTCGGCATTAATCTGGTTTTTACAACAGGGTAAAATAAATCAGGAATCGAATATTACCGAACAAGTAAAGCTGGTTGACGTAACGCCTGCAGTACAAGAACCCGACCGCGGTATTCCTGAGGAAGTACAAGTAATACAAAGTGAGATGGAGCAGGAGTCAATAGATTTGGTAAACTTGCCTGAAGAGGTTCCCGCTGATTTAGCCGAGCAGGGCGAAGTAGAGTCTATAGTTGAACCCACCGAACCACTTTCACCCCCTGAACAATTGGAGGAAGCTGATTCAATTAACCAAGATAGTCCTACCATGAAGCCTTCAGAGGAACGTTTAGCAGTACCGATTCTAGTTGAGCCAAAGACTGAACCAAAGGTTGAGCTTTTAACTGAAAATAAAGTTTTAACTAAAGATGATTTGATCAAGCAACATCTGGCACGAGCGGAAGAGAGTCTCGCAGAATTTCGTTTGACAACTCCAAGCGAAGATAATGCCTATTTTCACTATAAAGCAGTGCTAGAAATTGACCCTGACCATGAAGGTGCACATAAGGGGTTGAGGCAAGTTGTTGATCGATATATCCTGCTCATCGATAAAGCGATACAGAAAGATCAAGCTGATTTTGCTCAGGTTTATCTGAATAGAGCTAAAAATATATTACCTGACTCTCCCTATCTTAAGAGCAAAACTGAAGAGTTGAATAGATACTTAGACTTGCCTGAAGATTAGCTTTTTGGTGTCAAAATAGTATTGTTTGGCGATTTACTGGTATCGGTTTCCGGATAATCCAGCGTGTAATGCAATCCACGACTTTCTTTCCGGAGCTGTGCACAACGAACAATTAATTCGGCAACAATAACCAAACTGCGTAATTCTAATAGATCGCTGGTAACGCGGAAATTTCCGTAATAGTCGGCGATTTCTTTTTTTAGTAATTCGATACGGTGCATGGCACGCTCAAGGCGTTTGTCGGTTCGGACAATGCCAACATAATCCCACATGAATCGACGAATTTCATCCCAGTTATGGGCCACCACAACTTCTTCGTCCGAGTCGCTGACTTTTGATTCATCCCAATCGGGTAAATCAGGCGGGTGGGGAGCATCGGGTAAAGATTTTAGTATGTCTATGCTCGCTCTGTGAGCAAACACCAGGCATTCCAGTAACGAGTTGCTTGCCATTCTGTTTGCACCGTGCAGGCCGGTACAGGCTACTTCACCAACTGCATACAGTCCGGGTATATCCGTCCGGGCATAACTATCAGTCAGGACTCCGCCGCAGGTATAGTGGGCTGCAGGTACTACGGGGATGGGTTGTTTGGCAATATCAATTCCATACTCCAGGCATTGATTATAGATGGTTGGAAAATGTTGTTTTATAAATTTTAGTGGTTTATGGCTGATATCCAGATAGACACAGTCAATACCGCGTTTTTTAATTTCATGGTCAATTGCTCTTGCAACAATATCTCTGGGTGCCAGCTCCTCTCTTGGGTCAAACTTATGCATGAAAGTGGAGCCATCAGGCAAAATCAGTTTCCCTCCCTCACCACGAACCGCTTCACTGATTAAAAATGATTGGGCCTCGGGGTGGTAAAGGCAGGTCGGGTGGAATTGCATAAATTCCATATTGGCAATACGGCATCCTGCGCGCCATGAAAGAGCTATGCCGTCACCTGTAGAAATATTTGGGTTAGTAGAATATAAATACACCTTGTTGGCACCCCCCGTTGCTAATATGACCTTGCGTGCCGCTATTGATTTGACCTGATTTGCCTGGGTATCCAGCACATAAGAACCTAAAACCCGTTGTCCTGGAATGCCCAATTTTCTGGCAGTGATGAGGTCAATGGCATTGTGATTTTCGAATAACTCGATATTTGGATGTTGTCTGGCATTTTCTGCCAATGATAATGACACTGCTTTCCCGGTGGCATCATCTGTATGTACGATGCGTCGATGGGAATGTCCGCCTTCTTGGTTTAGATGTAATTCTGTTTCCCCATTTTTGTTTTCTCTTTCGGTAAAGGCAACCCCCTGTTGGGAAAGCCAGGCGATACTTTTTTTACCTTGCGCTACGGTTAACTTGACAATTTCGGGATCACAAAGTCCCGCTCCTGCATTAAGGGTATCCTCGATATGTGATTCAATAGAATCCTGTGCATCCAGAACTGCAGAAATACCACCTTGGGCATAGTAGGTGCTGCCTGATGCCAGGGCAAATTTTGAAATTACAGCAATTTGAGCATGTTCAGCTAGTCTGATGGCCAAACTAAGGCCCGCGGCACCACTGCCGATGATTAGAACATCAAAAGATTTTTGTTGTGACATCGCACTAAATTAAATGAATAAGAAAAACTCGGTGGGTAAAGTTGGCTTTAAAGTCTTATTTTAAGGATAATAAGCATTTTTGTGCAACATTTCGCAAAAACCTTATTTTTTTTAGAACTTATGCGGTTTAATTCTGTCCATTCAAGCACAAGCAGCAAAGGGGTTCTGTGAAAGCTCAAAACAGACCCAGCGAGTTATTAGATCAAGAACTGGTGCAAAAAGTGCAGCAGGGCGACAAATCTGCATTTGATCATTTGGTGCGTAAATACCAAAGCAAGATCATCATGTTGGTTAATCGTTATGTAAAAGATCCTAGTGAAGCCCAGGATGTAGCTCAAGAAGCTTTTATTAAGGCTTACCGTGCGTTGGGTAATTTTCGTGGTGATAGTGCTTTTTATACATGGCTATACAGGATTGCGATAAACACGGCAAAAAATTATCTGGTTTCAAAAGCCAGAAGACATTCCGAGTTTGAAGTGGATGTGACTGAAGCAGAGCAAGTTTATAATGCTCCTCAGTTAAAGGGATTAGATACTCCTGACCAGGAATTACATAACGATGAAATTGTCAAAGCGATAGCTTCGGCATTGGAAAAATTACCTGAGGATATGCGTAACGCCATAATGCTCAGAGAATTTGAAGGAATGAGCTATGATGAAATAGCCCTGACTATGGATTGTCCAGTTGGAACGGTGCGATCGCGGATTTTTAGAGCACGAGAAGCGATTGACAAGAAATTACAACCTTTGCTCGATAAACGGTGATATTTGATGCACGATGAAATTAATCAAAAAGTCTCTCAATTCATTGATGACGAACTACCCCATCATGAAGCTTTGCAATTGTTAACTGAGATAAAAAAGCAACCAGAGCTGGATGCCAGGCTGCAAAGATATGAGATGGCAAGTGCTATTTTGAAAAATCATTCACCAAATTCAATTAGTAATGATTTTGCTTCAAAAATTAGTCAGGCAGTAGAACAGGAAGTAATTTATTTTCTACCGAAAAAAACCACCAAATCAATTTATTTGAAATCTGCATTGGCAGTAGCTGCGGGAGTTGCTGGAGTGGCTGTACTTGTTACTAATAATGTTCCGAAGTTGATGGATATTCAACAGGAACCTTATGTAATAGCTGAAAATGTTGCCAATCAACCCATTCCACCCGTCCGCAAGGAATCAGTAAAAGTTATTTATAGTAAACCCACTGCCATCGATCATCGATTTAACAGTTACCTTCAAGCCCACCGTGGTAATTTATATACCATAGATTCTGGAGCTCAAACCTACGCCAAATTAGTGGGGTACGGGCAGTAATCATGCTAAGGGGCGCGCATGTTATGGATTTCAGATTATTTCCAATCCAGTTTCTTAGATTGTGTGGGCTATGTCTATTTGCTCTGAGCAGTATTTCAATTGCCCAAACACCAATCCAGTCTGATGGTAGTGCGCAACAGATCTTACAGGAGATGTCGCGGGCTATGCGAGCCTTAAATTATCGAGGCACCTTAGCATTATTCAGAAATGACCGATTAAACACCATGCTGTTTTATCATGCTGCAGACGGTGGTCAAGAACAGGAGCGTTTATTATCTCTTAATTCACCACTTTTGGAAGCTATTCGGACACCTTCTTTAGTAAAGTGTTATTATTTAGACACTAAAAAAGTGGTGGTCGACCATCGGCCTTCGCGACGTTCTTTTCTGATGGATTTGCCTGAGAGCTTTGCCGAATCAGTAAATGTTTATGATTTCATACTGTCAAAACCCGAAATAGTTGCCCGATTACCTGCGCTAGTTATTAATGTAAAGCCTAAAGATGGTTTTCGATATGCAAGAAAAATCTGGGTCAGCAGAGATAATTTTTTACCTCTAAGGTTTGAATTATTTGATGATCACGGGAGAGTGCTGGAGCAGTTGGTTTTTACCGAATTACAAGTAGTTGACTCATTGCCGTTGATTGAAATCCCCATAGAGAAAAATCAGGTACAACATATTCATCAGCTGGAATTTCTTGATTTTGACCAGGCTGCGTTCGTTTTGCATGAAATACCTCTAGGTTTTAAGAAAGTCTCTTTTACCAAGCAGCATCTTCATGGTGCTGACAAACTGGTTGACCATTTATTGTTAAGTGATGGCTTTTCCTCTGTTTCAATTTATCTTGAGGAAAATGATAACAAACCTGCATCGAAAGCTTCACCTAGTTATCGGACGGTAGGGGCTGTTGGTTTTTACACGGATAGATTAAAAAATTACCAATTAACGGTGATGGGCGAAGTGCCAGTTAAAACACTTAAATATATTGCCCAAAAAATCCATCTCCGCAAACAGGTTGGGACAGTTGCCGAAACAACTTTTGGTGATCCTTGATCGGACAGGCACGAACATTTCATAGTTTCTTAGCTTCAATAGCGGCAATTCAGTAGGTTTTTCCTTTATGATTTTATTTTCTGTACTCAACGAGTATGAATGGAGGTTTTATGCTTAAAAAATTATATTACCCTTTTTTTTTAGGGTTGTTACTTAGCAATCAATTGGCATTTGCTCAATTACCAGACTTTACATATTTGGTTAAAAAAAGCGGGGCCGCTGTGGTTAATGTTAGTCGAGTCCAGAAAGAGAAAGAGCCTGCGCAAATGGGGGGAATTCCTCAAATACCTGAGGGGGCACCTCCCGAGTTAGAAGAGTTTTTCAGGCATTTTTTTCGTGGACAACCTGGTTTTGGTGGGCGAAATTTTGTTCCCAGAGAATCTAAGTCACTGGGTTCCGGGTTTATTATTTCCAGTGATGGCTATGTGTTGACCAATCACCACGTAGTGAAAGACGCTGACGAAATTATTGTGAAATTGGCTGATCGTCGTGAATTGGAAGCAAAGT
>JAUXDP010000135.1 GCA_030618325.1 Methylococcaceae bacterium
CCCGCTTAACCGGATGGGTGAAGCTCAGATTCTTTTAAAGCACTGCGAAACCAATATCTTGCACTATCTATCCGCGCTCAACTAATTTTTCTAGGATTATCCAAACAGCCGCAACTCAAAACTCTATTTCTGGGACGAATAGAGCTCAATTTTCTCGGATATTTTTGCTAAAAGCACCTCGAAACCTTCCCGCTTTAAAATACTGGTATATTCAGACCGTTTTAATGCTAAATCACTAATACCATTAGCAATAATATTAATGATCCGCCAGTCATCTCCCTGCTTTTTCATTTGATAGTCCAGTTTGACATCTTTTTCATCTGGAATTATCAGCAAAGTGTGAACAATCACCCCTCCTCTAGCCGTTGTTTCTTCCGCATCAAATTTAAACTCCTCTCCAGAGAATCCTTTAAAGTTATGCGCATAAGAGGCAATACTTAAGCGGGCAAAAATTTTCACCAATGCTTTTTTTTGTTCATCGGTAAATGTTTTCCACTCCTTACCCACTATAATGCGTGTGATCTTTGTCAAATCATGACTATTTATGACCGGTTCACTTAATTTCTTGTACCGAGCATCGAAATCCAACAATTGTCCTTTTTTCATGGTATCAAGCAATTCTGCCTGAAAATTTGCTACAACTGTCCGAGCTGATTGGTCCGCCTTACTTACGTCGGCAAGTGCAACACCAGAAACCATCAATAAAAACAGCCATGAACAAAAATACTTACTTGTATTCAACATAACTCGTCTAACCCTATTTTTTACTAAAATTTTCTGTGCCCCCCCTCCCTGACATCACGAATCAATAATTTCCGTTCGAACCGGAATAGCAGAAATGGTTGACGTTTTTTTATCAATTTCATAATCAGGTGCAGGTGCTGGCACCATATCACCCGTTGTTTTAGGACCTTTAATCGAAGTAAGCAAAGCCTTTATTGGATGAGACAGCATATCTTCCACAGCCGTTGCCTCATAGCCACAATGCGCCATACAATTGGCACATTTTGGGTTTTTGGAATTGCCATATTTTTCCCAGGGTGTTGTCTCTAACAGCTCCTGAAAACTGTCAACATAACCTTCATCTGAAAGCAAATAACAAGGTTTTTGCCATCCAAACACATTGCGGGTAGGATTTCCCCAAGGCGTACAATCATAACTTTGGTTTCCGGCTAGAAAATCAAGGTAAAGACTGGAATGATTCAATTTCCACTTACGTTTTTTACCTATCCTGAAAATTCCACGGAATAATTCCTTAACATCTTTACCACTAATAAAGACATCCTGTTGTGGAGCATGTTCGTAGCTAAATCCAGGTGCGATAGTCACCCCTTCTACGCCCAATTCCATCGCATAATCAAGAAAATTAGCGACCTCATCATCTTTTTCCCCTTGAAACAGGGTGCAGTTTACAGTCACCCTAAACCCCTTGGAAACTGCTAATTTGATGGCTTCTACAGCCTTGTCGAAAACACCATCCTGGCAAACAGAAGTATCATGGCGTTCTTGGTTACCATCCAAATGAATAGAGAATGATAAATAAGGGGAAGGTTGATAGTCGTTGATACGCTTTTTAAGCAACAAAGCATTGGTACAAAGATACACAAATTTTTTCCTGGCAACGATTCCCGCAACAATTTCCGGCATTTCCTTGTGAATCAGAGGTTCGCCGCCTGGAATTGAAATCATTGGCGCACCGCACTCGTCAACGGCTTGTAAACACTCTTCTACAGAAAGCCTTTTTTTAAGAATCTCCTCAGGATAATCAATTTTACCGCAACCTGCACAAGCCAGATTACACTGAAAAAGTGGCTCCAGCATGAGTACTAGAGGATACTTTTTTACCCCTTTTAGCTTTTGTTTGATTAGATAATGGCCAACTGCAATTTGCTGACGTAAAGGAACACCCATGAATAAATTCTCCAAAAACTTGATTTTAATGACTAATACCTTTCGCGCTCAAGAATCCGAAAAGGTATACTCTGCTTGCAAAAAAACCAGCGACACAATCTGTTGCAACTTAACAACAGGCTAAAATATTCGACAGTTGGAAATAAACAAACCCTTTCTCCCCATCAAACATTCATGCCGATACTATAAAATACAAGCAGTTATTCTTAATAAGTAGGATACTATCTTTTCCAGTATAATGCCAGATTTTACGCAACCCATTTAGGGAAAATCTCCTGCCACCTTGTTATTTGCCAATTAACAACACTTAAAATCCAATCTTAAAACATAGAAGCTGAATATATACTTAATTCACTTTCTTTTTTATTCATATAATCTTAAGAAATCATTAGGTTTTCAATATATTACTTAGTCTTGCACTAACAAATAATATTGTTTTTTGCAATAAAACAACATTTTTTGAAAATTACCAACAAACCGTTTATAATAACCACCTAAATTAGTCGTTTTTACGTAGCCAACGAATTATGAACACAACCGAAAATTTAATTTCTGACCCCGAGTCGCTACGTACTTTACCGGATAGCGAATTGCAAAGCGTTCTGCTTGAAGGTGTTTCCAGAACATTTGCTCTAACGATCCCACAATTACCCGAAGGCTTGTATGCGCCAGTAGCTAACGCCTATTTGCTTTGTCGGATTGTTGATACTATCGAAGACGAAGTATCCTTAACACCAGAGCAGAAAAAAACCTTCTGCACCCAATTTATTGAAGTAGTAAAGACAGGTAACAATACCGAAGTCTTTGCCCGAGAACTTGCGCCACTGCTCTCTGAACAGACCATTCCTGCCGAGCATAGCCTTATTCAGCTTATTCCCAGAGTAATAACTATCACGCACACTTTTGAAAATGAGCAAAAAGACGCTCTGGCTTGTTGTGTTGAAACCATGGCTAAAGGTATGCCTATCTTTCAAGCACAAGATTTACATCAGGGATTAGCAACTCTGCAGGATATGGATGACTATTGCTATTATGTCGCTGGTTGTGTTGGTGAGATGCTAGCCAAATTATTTTGCCATTATTCACCCGAAATAGCCCAGCATCACAAACAACTGCTGGAGCTTTCGGTTTCTTTTGGCCAAGGCCTACAAATGACTAATATTTTAAAAGATATTTGGGACGATGCTGGACGTGGTGTTTGCTGGTTACCTCAAGATATTTTCACAGAAACCGGTTTTGAACTAAAAAACCTTAACAGCCATAACAGCACGCCAGAATTTCAACTCGGCTTAGAGCACTTAATCAGTATTGCTCACGGTCACCTAAAAAATGCCCTAACTTATATTCTGTTAATACCCAGCCATGAGACAGGTATCCGAAATTTCTGTTTCTGGGCTGTAGGCATGGCTGTTTTAACATTGAAAAAGATAAAAAAACAACTCGGGTTTACCGCTTCGAACCAAGTAAAGATTTCTCGAAACAATGTTAAAGCGACCATTTTTGCCACTCGCTTGACTGTTAAAAGTAACAAACTGTTATCACTGCTATTCAATTTCATGAGTCGTGGAATAGATACTCCCGACTGGCATTATTTACCTCAACCCACCAAAGCCTAGCTACTAGGAACGGATTATGTTCAAAGAATCATTTAATGAAATGAATTATGGCGAGACTCAACTTGCGCCATCAGCAACTACCTATAATCTGGACAATGCCATAAACAACGCCCAGAAAAAAATTCTGGAGTTGCAATCAAAAGAAGGCTACTGGGTGTTCGAATTAGAAGCTGATTGCACTATTCCTGCTGAATACATCATGATGATGCATTATGTGGGTGATATTAATGAAATATTACAAAGAAAAATTGCTATTTTTTTGAGGGCGCGGCAATCTGAAGATGGCAGTTACCCGCTGTACCCAGGAGGAACTGGAGACATTAGCGGTAGCGTAAAAATTTATTACGCTCTAAAACTGGCGGGAGACTCACCTGAGTTACCCCACATGATAAAGTTAAGGAATTACGTGTTAAGTCAGGGTGGAGCCGCAAAAGCTAATGTTTTTACCCGCATAGCGCTGGCTACATTTGATCAGCTTCCCTGGCATGGAGTCCCTTACATCCCTGCTGAAATCATGTTATTGCCCAAATGGTTTCCATTTCACCTTGATAAGGTGTCCTACTGGTCAAGAACTGTTATGGTTCCACTATTTATTCTATGCACCCTCAAAGCCAAAGCCAAAAACCCACATCAGGTCGATATATTGGAATTATTTGTTACTCATCCTGATGATGAGAAGCATTACTTTCCCAAACGCACCTTGCTTAACAAATTTTTTCTTGGTTTAGATAAATTGGGTCGAGCAACAAATCCATTTATCCCCACTAAAATGCGTGAACGAGCTCTTGAAAAAGCTGAAAAATGGTTCATTGCACGGTTAAATGGTGAAGATGGATTGGGTGGGATTTTTCCTGCAATGGTTAGTTCCTATCAAGCTTTATTGCTATTAGGTTATGCCAAAGATGATCCAATGGTTATTACTGCAAGAAAAGCCATTGATAAACTGTTAGTTGTTCGTAAAGACGATGCTTATTGTCAGCCTTGCTTATCGCCAATTTGGGATACCTGCTTAACTGCGCTGGCGTTGCAAGAAGTAGATAAAAATCAAAACCAAGGTAGCCTGACTCGCGCCTACGACTGGCTAAAATCCAAACAATTATCGGATGAACCGGGCGACTGGCGCATCCAAAGACCTAACTTGGCAGGTGGTGGCTGGGCATTTGAATTTGAAAACCCATATTATCCTGATGTCGATGATACTGCTGCTGTTGCTTTTGCCATGGCAGATTCCGAATATCGAAATCTTGAGGAGTCCATCCATCGAGCTACTCGCTGGGTTGTCGGCATGCAATCCAAAAATGGTGGTTATGGTTCTTTTGATGCTGATAATACCTGCTATTACCTGAACGAGATTCCCTTTGCAGATCACGGAGCATTACTCGACCCTCCCACTGCGGATGTCTCTGCTCGATGCCTAATGCTTATGGCAAGAACAGACAAAGCTGATACAGAATATTTGCCAGCAATAAAAAAATCTATCGCTTATCTTCGTAGCGAACAAGAAACGGATGGCTCCTGGTTTGGGCGTTGGGGAACCAATTATATCTATGGTACTTGGTCAGTTTTATTAGGGTTAGAGCAAACAAATTTATCCAAAGATGACCCGATGTTCACCAAGGCGGCCAAATGGCTAAAAAGTGTTCAACGTACTGATGGTGGCTGGGGCGAAGATAACCTTAGTTATCATGACAGCAGCACTCGCGGACAGTTTTGTACCAGCACCGCTTTCCAGACTGCCTGGGCTGTGATCGCTCTACTTGCTGCAGGAGAAAAGAACAGCCCAGAAGTAAAAGCCGGCATCAATTATCTTTTACGGCATCAACAAAAAGATAGCCTATGGCATGATGAATGCTTTACCGCTCCTGGATTTCCCAAAGTTTTTTATCTTAAATACCACGGCTATGATAAATTCTTTCCTTTATGGGCACTGGCTCGTTATAGAAACGAGATAAACAAATAGAGTGACCACTGGAATTATTATTGCCTTACCGGAAGAAATTAGCACCCTGACAGCAAAAAAAAATAGCACCTGGTGAGTGCATACTAATATCAGAAAAAACCCTAGTAGTTCATGCAGGAACTGGCCCTACTAAAGCCATAAAAGCCACTGAACTACTAATTGCCAAAGGATGCTCCAAACTTATCAGTTGGGGCTGTGCAGCTGCTTTAGATAGTTCTCTTAATGCTGGCGATTTATGCTTGCCAAAGACAATTATTGCTGAAAACCAACTGTGCTATCCTACACACCCTGCTTGGCAACAACATACAACAAAACTACTTTCCGGGTTACAACCAATTTCTTCTGGTTCACTTTGCGAAAGTAGTTCCATCATTGCGACAAACATCGACAAAAAAAACCTACATGATACTTTTGGTGGCGTGGCTTTGGACATGGAAAGCGCCGCTATCGCAAAAGTAGCCCAAAAAGCCAATATTCCATTTCTGGTTATTCGAGCCATAGCCGATCCGGCTGATATGAATATGCCCGGCGCTGTCATCTACGCATTAAACAATGAAGGCAGTGTTAATATAAAAAAATTACTTATTTATCTGCTAACCCACCCGTATGAAATCCCTAGCCTAATCAGACTGGGGTTGGCTTTCAGTTTAGCTAGAAAAAAATTAAAATCTGTAGCGCATACACTGGAAAGTATAATAAGATTCCCTATAGCCCCGGAATTGCTTGATACATGAAAAAACCCACCAAATCCTTAGCCAACTCCTTCCTTTGCTGGTGGAGCAACTGTACCTTACGTTTCGCCTGGATAGTCCTATTGATGGCTTTGCTGTTATGTGGATACAGCCTGTATTACACTAGCAACAACTTAGGAATTAATACCGACACCTCTGAACTACTTTCTCCGGATCTACCATTCCAAAAGAATCGACTCCGTTGGGAAAAAGCTTTTCCACAAGATGCCTCTACAATTTTATTTTTAGTTGAAGCTAAAACACCGGAACAAACCACCATAGCCGCAAACCTGCTAGCTGAACAGTTACAACAGCAAAACAAACTGTTTAATCATGTGTATATCCCTGGTGACAATCCTTTTTTCAAACAACAAAGTTTGCTATACCTCGATCAGGAAGAACTGGATAACCTTGCCTCAAAATTAAGTGAAGCTCAGCCCTTTATTGGCCATCTTGCAGAAAATTATAGCCTGCAAGGATTACTGGAAATTATTGGTTACGCAATAGAAGATAAAGACCAAGAGCTACCGGTAGACCTTGCGCCCCTGCTAAAAGAAATTGATGCGGCATTAATCGCAGCAAACAAGCAAGAAACACATCATCTCTCCTGGCAGAAGCTGTTATCAATACAATCTCCTGGTGAGCGGAATATGTTGCGCAGCCTGGTTAGCGCCAAGCCCAAACTTGACTTTCGCGAACTACTACCTGCCGAACAAGCCATCAATGCCGCACGTAAAATAACACAGCAGATTCAGGCACAAAATCCCGGGGTTAGTATTCGTATGACCGGCGAAAAGGCATTGGAACAGGAAGAAATGAAAAGTCTTTCCGAAGATACAACGGTTGCTGGGCTCATATCTTTGCTACTGGTTTGTATAACGCTATATACCGGGCTTGGCTCAGCAAAGCTAATGATTGACACCTTCATCACCTTAATTGTTGGCTTGATATTAACAGCTGGATTTGCCGCCTATACCATCGGTCACTTAAACATTCTTTCCGTTGCGTTTGCGGTCATTTTTATCGGCCTAGCCGTGGACTTCGCCATTCATATTTGCCTTCGCTACCAGGAATGCAAACAACAGGGGCTTACTAATATTGAAGCGATAAAAACCAGCATACAAACCATCGGTTTTTCACTGTTTCTGTGTGCTTTGACAACTTCAATTGGTTTTCTGGCTTTCGTACCAACTGACTATGCCGGCGTTTCAGAATTAGGGCTTATTTCTGGTGGTGGTATGTTTATTGGTTTCCTGGTATCCATGACCGTTTTACCGGCGCTACTAAAAATTTGCCCATCAAGCCTTACAAAACCAGGCCAAAGCATCAAACTACCAGAGTTTATTTATACCTTCCCGTTTCGATACGCTACTGCAATCCGTATTACTTCGATCTTGCTGGCCATAGCCGCTGGTTTTTTATTAACCCAATTAAGTTTTGACTCCAATCCGGTTAACCTTCGGGATCCGAACAGTGAATCTGTATCGACCTTTAAGGATTTATTACGGTCTAAAACCGACTCCCCTTTTGCGCTCATTGCTCTCAGAAACGACCTTAAAAGTGCGGAACAATTGGCTAATGAAATGGAGAAGTTGCCAGAAGTAAACAAGACCATCTTATTGAGCAGCTTCGTTGCCGAAAACCAGGATAACAAACTGGAAATTCTTGAAGATTTAAGTTTCGTTTTAGGAACACAGCTCAGCCAGTTCGACCGTCCCATCGATCACTCTCAAAATCGGCAGGCACTGATTGATTTGGATAACAAAATTACTCAGGCTTTAGAATCATCATCCAAGCTGGCATCACCCGAATTACTGCAACAAGTACAGACTGATATCAAGGCATTCATAAATTCAGCAGACATCCTGGATGCCCCAGTAACACGCTATCAACAATTGGGCAACAGTATTCTCAATCTTCTTCCCCATACTATGAAACAGCTGGATACCAGCTTGACAGCCTATCCTTTTGAGTTAAAAGATATTCCTGAATATCTTACCCGTGACTGGCTTAGTAAGTCCGGTATTTATAAGATAGTCATCGAGCCGGAAAAAGATCTTAATATTGCCGAAAATTTGAAGGCATTTGAAAACGCAGTACAAAGTATAGATAACAGTACCACCGGACTTCCAGTTGGTGATATCGAATCGGGAAAAGCAGTCGTTAAAGCTTTTATTCAGGCTTTTGTTGGGGCCCTGATAGTCATTACTCTGATCTTACTTGTGGTGATGCGTAGTATTCGTAATACCTTACTGGTTATTTGGCCTCTATTATTAGCTGGTTTATTGACGGCAGCTGTCAACGTGTTACTAGAAAATCCATTTAATTTTGCCAACATCATTGTGCTACCTTTACTGATGGGTATGGGGGTAGATAGCGGCATTCATATCATGCATCGCATTCATACCAGCATTAAAAACCACGAACATTTACTGCTTCAAACCAGCA
>JAUXDP010000216.1 GCA_030618325.1 Methylococcaceae bacterium
AAAAGTGTTTGTCGAGGAGGAATAACAGCTGAGCAATGGCCTGGATGGTTCGAAAATATCTACCGATGGAGTTTTCATCCAGGGCAAGAAATTGAAAGGCAGGTAACACAAGATCGTCAGATATATGGAACCGTAACGGTATTACCCAGTGCTGAAATGGAACTCGCTCGAGCTTGGCATGATGTTAAGAAGCTTATGGGGTTATCCGCAGTGACTGTTGTATCGCTCTGTACTTTACTATTTTTTGCGCTTGGTTGGGCATTGCGCCCAGCGCGGTTAATGGTGACAGGATTAGAAAAAATGGCACTGGGTGAACTTTCTACGCGCCTTCCAGATTTCAAGATTAACGAATGGCAGCGCACTGGGCAAGCGATTAATCTTCTTGCTGAAAGTCTAGAAAAAACACTTTCTGAACGCAAGGAATTAGCTCTAAAGCTTGTTAATGCACAAGAGGAAGAGCGTCGTTATATTACCAGAGAGCTTCATGATGAGTTCGGCCAATCATTAGCGGGACTCGCTGCCATTGCATCTTCTATTACCCAAACAGCAGAAAAAGAATGTCCCGAGCTAGTGCCAGAAGGAATAATGACAGCTCGAATTACGTCCCATATGATGGAATTATTACGAGGAATGCTCTCACGCCTTCGGCCTATAGATTTTGATGAACTTGGATTGACTGAAAGTCTAAAAAATATGGTTGCAGGATGGGATATTCGTAGCGGTAATAAAATCAATTATACAATTGATATTGTCGGTGATATTGATCATTTACCAGATCTAATTCTGGTCAATGTCTATCGTATTATTCAGGAGTGTCTCACCAATATTTCTAAACATTCAGGTGCTTCACACGCAACGATAAAAATCGAGCGGATTATGGCGGCTCAGGCCGAAGGGTTGAATCAACAAAGTGACTGCATTACGCTTACCATTAAAGATAATGGTATTGTTAACGATCTTGTAATTGTAGATAAACCTGGCATTGGTTTGTTGGGTATTAAAGAGCGCGTAGCTGCACTAGGAGGTTATTTGACGCTTCAAACCTGTGAGCTAAGTTTAGCTATCTATATTCAAATTCCACTTCATCCGATCGCATTAAAATCACCATGATAAGCCGACGAATGATTAAAATTTTTCTGGTAGATGATCATGCTATCGTACGTGAAGGTTACCGTGCATTGATTGAAAAACAAGTAAACATGAAGATTGTTGCTGAAGCAGTTAATGGTGAAGAAGCGTATATTCTTTATAAAGAATATACGCCAAATCTTGTTGTTATGGATCTCTCTTTGCCTGGGCAAGGCGGGCTAGCGGCAATTTTACGGATAAGAAAATATAATGCTGAGGCTAAAATACTCGTTTTTAGTATGCATCAAAATCCTGCTATCGCATTAAAAGCAACGCAGGCAGGAGCCCAAGGTTACGTTACCAAAAGCAGTACACCGGATATTTTGATTCGTGCTATTAATGATGTTTATGGTGGGAAACCTTTTTTAAGTGGAGACATCGCTCAAGCTCTTGCTATGGAGCGCCTAGGCGGCGAAAATGCAGCATTAGCGGAATTGACTGTGCGGGAGTTTGAAATTCTTCGAATGCTTGTTGAAACAAGATCAACGGATGATATTGCACGAACACTTAACATTAGCCCAAAAACAGTTTCTAATTGCCATTACCTTATCAAAAATAAATTGGGAGTATCTAGCGATATAGAACTCACACATTTGGCTATCAAAATGAAGGTAATTAATCCATTGGAATTCTAAGAACGCTTTCGTGGAAACAAAATATTATTGAATTTTATCTGGAGTTCTAATTGGAACCGGTGGCATTTGGATAAAATAGCCTTTATCTTTTAAACTTATCATAACCTTGGTGACATCTACTCGAGCTAACTTTCGTTCCGGCGTTAACTCTAATTCCATGACAAATTCTGTCGTACCAAAACTGGCAAAAAGAGCTTCAGGTACATTGGAAAAATCATTTTTGTTGGTGATATACAGAAAAAGTTCTGCTTTTTTCTTTCCACTATATATAAAACATTGCATTGGCAAGTAATTCCTTTTCAAAATCTGACCATTCTATTAGATTTTAGTTAAACTATATAATTATTAGTTGTGCCAAGAGAAATGATTCCACCTTATGCAAAATCCCCCCCCCATTAATGAACAAAATTTTTTTAAAGTAGCCTGCTATTTTGAAGGCTCCCTGATCGTTGTGGCTATCGTATTAGGATGGATTGCTGATATTGATCCTTTTGCAAATATTATTTTTTCGGAAGCAGCTGTTTTCTATGGGATTATTGGAACTATACCGCTTTTTATTTTTTTTGTAGCCTTGTATCAAATCAAGATAGATGCTTTTCAGCAGGTCAAACGTACCTTGCTGGAAACCTTGGCTCCCAGTATGCATCGCTATCATTGGACAGATTTATTTATTCTCGGTGCTATTGCAGGGATTACAGAAGAAATATTATTCCGTGGCGTTATTCAGCCATGGATAGAGTCATCATGGGGAATGACTAGCGGCTTGATTGCCAGCAGCATCATATTCGGTATGGTACATGCGGTAACTCCGTTATATGCTCTACTAGCGACACTGGTTGGAATATATCTTGGGCTTTCAATGGATTGGGGTGGACAACGAAATTTGCTAAACCCGATCATCATCCATGGTTTATATGATTTTCTTGCCTTTTTAGTTATTGTTCGTACTTATCGGAGTAATCAGGCTAAAGAAGTAGACCAAGATGAGTCCTAAAGGCGCCGGAATGGAGCAGCAAATGAAAGCAGACTTCAGACTGCTGTGGATATTGCTGGGCTTGGTATTGTTAACTTTGGCGACTTATATTTTCACCAGTTATTATTTTGGCCCACAAATACGGTCTGTGATTGACGAACAACAGCGGATATTAATTCGTTCTGTGTTGTATGTGCTTGCTATTGCCACTTTCCCACTTACTAATTTAATTCGCTTCATTATGGTTCGGTTGAATCAAACCATGCCAGGAAAATCAACCGTAAGGCAGCGATATTTTGGGACACTTCTGGTTTCCATGGTCTTTGCGAGTACTATCGGTATATATGGGTTTATCATGTTTATTTTGGGTGATAATTACAATACCTTGTATATTTTCTGTTCACTTTCAGCATTGGCTGTTTATTTATATCGTCCCAAAATAGCAGAATATCACTCCATCGCTGAAGCACTGACGGATGACTAAGCACAGAAACGGCCGAGACTACAGATTTTAGGGGTTTTGGAGAACCATTAAATTGTGTGGCAAAGAGTGCCGCCCCTTTGGTCTCCACATAAAAATAATTGCGTACTATAAAACTCGCAATTTGATTAATTCAGGCAGGGCTTGTTCTTTCCAATGCTCTAGTTTTCTACAAAGGTAAAAGTGTTTCAAATTTCATGATTATTCGATCCGAGGGATATGGGGTTTCTGGTATCAGAATTCGCTGAGATGTAATTCATTGCTTACGTGAAAGGCAAGATACAGTAGTCAATGCTGTTTTCCTGGAATCCTGGAGTAACTGATTTTTCTTGATTCAAATGCGAGAGTTATACTCAAAATACATTAAACTTCTATTACTTTAAAATCATGGGTAATTTCGACAGCTTTTCCTAGCATAATTGATGCTGAGCAATATTTTTCAGCAGAAAGTCGTACCGCACGTTCAACAGCGGCTTCCTTTAATCTTTTTCCAGATATCACGAAATGCAAATGGATTTTGCTAAATACACTCGGAATTGTATCAACTCGTTCTGCTGAAATTTCAGTCACGCAGTCAACAACATCATGTCTTCCTTTTTGTAAGATTTGGACGACATCAAAAGATGAGCATCCACCTACTCCAAGTAAAATCATTTCCATCGGGCGAACACCTAAATTGCGTCCGCCATGATCTGGCGGGCCATCCATGACCACTGCATGACCACTACCTGTTTCGCCGACAAACATGGCACCATCTACCCATTTAATTCGTGCTTGCATTTTTTATATCACCATTATTCATTGAAAAAATATATATATTGACTAGAATCTAGTCATTAAGTAAAAATATTAATATGCATTTAAGATTAAATTTTTGCATTGTATATTAGCAAAAGGAAAGAAGTGGCAACTTGAACCCAGTGTGGGATTTAGTCAGCTAAATCGCTCCAGACAAAAGTCTAATTTAGATTATAGGATATTCCAAATACTATGAGCTTGACCAACCAAACCCCAGTTACAAATATTGCTCTACAGTATTTTTTACAATACTGCCATATAAAAACCTATCCCGCCAAGACATCTATTATCCGACCAGGAGACACTGGCGATAGGCTCTATTATATAGTGGATGGCTCTGTAAGTGTTTCCGCTGAAGACGATGATGGCCGAGAGTTGATTTTAGCTTACCTTAATAAGCATGATTTTATCGGTGAAATTGGCGTATTTAAGGGTGAAGAAATACGTAAAGTTACTATCAAAACCCGAGCTAAATGCCAGCTTGCTGAGATCGGCTATGAACGATTCAAGCAGATGTTACACAGAGAACTGTCTGATCATGCGGTTGAATTACTGTTCCTGTTAGGGGAACAAATTTCCTCACGGTTATTAACCACATCAAGAAATTACCAAAATCTAGCGTTTTTAGATGTTAAGGAACGGGTTACTCAAACACTGTTTGATCTTTGTAAGCAACCCGATGCCATTACTCATCCCGATGGCATGCAATTACGTATTACCCGTCAGGAAATTGGTAGAATTGTTGGTTGTTCAAGAGAAATGGCTGGGCGAGTATTAAAAGAGCTGGAACATCAAGATAATAAAATCACCGCAAAAGGCAAAACTATCGTCGTATTTGGTACTCGTTGATTAGATGCCGTGCTCGATTCGAGCACATACAATCATCGGTTATTTTCTAGCTGATATTTAATATTTATACCTTCAATACTAACTAAATTTGAATTAACTAACTTATTAAACTCCCGTTGGGCACTGACACAATCATTTTGTAAACCCAGATGGGATTTAACAAAGTTTTTTAGTGTTATTTCTGTTTTTGGTCTTTTCGCATTATTAGTACTCGCCAATTTTTGCACTAATTTTAACTGTAGTGATGGGGTGTTAATGGGGGGGGGGTACAGGAGGCTTGTTTGTATTTACTTGAGTCTTTTCAGGCACTTTTGGGGCCATTGTTTTTCTTTCACATTTTCTTCCGTTTTCTTTGATATGCTTTATCAGTGGGTCAAAGCCAGTATCATTTGAAATGATTTCAAACTGAATGGTTTTATCTGCAAGCGTATCAAACTTACCTAAATAATAACTTATGTGAAAATCTAAATTGTTTGGTGATGTGTTTTTTAACTTTAAAAAATGAAATTCTGATAACAATTCAATATTATTACCTAAAGAAATTTTATTTTGTTTTGCACCAATAAAAATATAAATTTTAGAAAACTTTACAAGCTCTATACCTTCTAAGGTTGGAATGTTTTCAAAATCAATAAAAGCCCATTTTTTTTGAGTCATCGTTTATTTTCTCAGGTGTTACGCATGCGCGTGTATCACAATTTATTGTCAATTCAATCCTTCAGGCTAAAGGAACCCCACATTGCATTTTTATTGA
>JAUXDP010000103.1 GCA_030618325.1 Methylococcaceae bacterium
AAAAAGCTTTAACAAGACAAAAGGAAGGAAGGGGTCTTGTTAAAGCTGAGGGATCAAATTTGAATTTGGATCTGGAATAATGTTCCGTGAAGGATGGAAAACAAATCAGTCATGGTTATTAAAAGCTGTATTATTTAATGACAGCTAAAACCTGTCGTACAGGCATCAGCATCATCGCCTTTACCCGTGCTAGCTTTGGCGGAAGCTCTCATTAATGCTATACGTAAAGCGCCTGTCAGGCTGGAACCAAGTCCTATTCGCGTGGCTACAGCGGGTAAAATAATAAAAGATGCCAAAGCCAAGCCTGTACCTAAAAGGACAGAGCCGGTTGACAATGAGGTGGATTGAACTGCTTCAGTTAATTGTTGTTCGCTCATTTTTATTTCCTCGCTTAAATAGAAATTTCTTTATACCTATTCTTTAAGATTACTTAAGCATAAAACGAGCCACTTTTTATATTGTTGATAGATAAAGAAAAAGAAAGCTATTGAAAGAATAAGCTCACAACAAATAGGGGATATAAACTATTTTTGTTGTGTTATTTAACATAGTTTAATTAATTTCTGGGATTATGGGTTTAGGTTGGCGTGTGCGCTGCTTCTTATACAACCGGTTTGTTTTTAGCACGGCAAGGCTCTTAGATCAGTTCGATAGTGAAGCCACCAACCTGAGCATTGGGTAAAGCAAGATCCAATTTAATGGTGAATGTTTCTGCTTTTCTTAAAACAGAGGCTGACATGTTTTGATTGAGATATTCTCTCGGTCTAAGAATTCGTTTTGCGATGGCTGATCCCGAAAAGTTTAGTACTGTTAATTTCAGGTTTGGGTATTGCTGAGGAAATTCTGCCTGATTACTGATTGCTGCTTGTAATGTGTAAAATTTATCAGACGCAACAAATGAGCTATGCAATACAGAAAAATCTTTAATGTTACGATACATTGGAAGTTGGCACTGGAACAACAAACAAGCTTGTTCAAGCCAGGGTCTAAGCGTTTTGTTTTGCATTAGTTCCTCACTTTTAAAATGGAAGAGCTGTACAAAAAACAGGCTTATCCCTGCGATAGCACCCATAGTCCAGAATGCTGCAGATAAGGGTTGACGTGTTTTTTCCCAAGGATATGAGGTGGGTAATATTTCCTCTGGTTCTTCATGTCGTTGTTGTTCGGGAAAGGTTTCAGTAAGATGAGCGAGCGGATCGAACTGGGTTGAACAATTTGGGCAGTCGAATGCGCCATTACTTGACTGGAATTGTTCTGGGGTTATTGTGTGCTGTTGATGGCACTCAGGGCATTCAATGAGCATTGTTTTCTATGGCCATTAATGCTTTTTGATGCCACTGAGGCGACACCAGTCTTCACGGTAGACCGGCGTACCCATAGAGAAAAAACTTTGGTATTTATTCATAACTGAGTCGGCTTGTTCTTTGAGTATCCCCGATAAGATCAAATGACCATTTGCCGTTACTCGGTTTGCGAGTTGTTCGGTTAAATCCATGAGAGGTTTTGCCAGAATATTTGCCAGTACAATATCTGCAAGTATAGGAGAAAAGTCTTCAGGTGTACTGGTTTGTATCAGATGTTGTACACTATTTTTTCTGGCGTTGTCCTGAGTTGCCGTTAATGCCTGAGGATCAATATCAATAGCAACTATTGATTTTGCACCCAACAAAGCTGCGGCGACTGCAAGAATTCCCGAACCACAGCCATAATCGATTACCGTTTTCCCTTGAATCTCATTTTCGGCCAGCCAATCCAGGCATAGTGATGTTGTGGGATGAGTTCCTGTGCCAAAGGCCAGACCTGGGTCCAGAGTCATGCAAACTGTCCCCAGTTCTGATTTTTCCTGATCAGTCGGGCAAACCCATAACCGCTTCCCGAATTTCATAGGCTTGAAGTATTCCATCCAGCTTCGCTCCCAAACCTGATCTTCAAGTTGTTCTTGATGCCAGTTGACTAATGCCGATTCAGGAAAATGGGAAAATAGCATTGTTTTTACTAATTCGGGTTCCGCTGTTATTTCAAATAAGGCGATAACCTGGGTGGCATCCCATATCCTGGTTTCTCCAGGCTTAGGCTCGTAAACCGGTTGGTCTTCGGCATCCATATAAGTAACAGATACGGCACCTAAATCGGTAAAAAGATCAGAAATTTGCGAGGCAATTTTCTTTTCAGCTGTGATGGAAAGTTGGTGCCAGGTCATACAATAATGAGGAGCGAGGATTTAATAAAATGCGAAAGTTTGACGCAGGATTTTTGTTTGTCTTCAAGGCGTAGTAACAGGCGCATAGCAGGCTACGCAACTGTTGCTACAACGCAGAAGACGGATAAAAAGACAAGTCAAAATTAGCATATTATTGAATCCTCGCTCCTAAGTAGGGTTATTCAGTAGGTAAGAGCTTTAGTAGCACACTACTCCTGAAGGAAAAACGACATAAACGGGGGTTAGGATCAAATGGAGGAATCCGTAACCCGCTAATTTTATGAAGTGCGCTTTACAGGCCTAATTTCTTTTCCAGATAATGAATGTTTTGTCCTCCAGCAGCAAATGCAGTATCGTTGATGATGTTTTGTTGTAGCGGAATATTGGTTTTAATGCCATCAATGACAATTTCACTTAAAGCTGTATTCATTCGGGCAATTGCACTGTCCCTAGTATCGCCATGAGCAATGAGTTTACCAATCATGGAGTCATAATAAGGGGGTACTGTATAACCATTATATATGTGGGTTTCGCAACGAATTCCTGGCCCTCCTGGAATATGGACTTGCTTTATAGTGCCAGGACAAGGCATAAAAGTAACTGGATCTTCAGCATTTAGCCGGCACTCGACAGCGTGGCCTGTAAATCTGATTTGATCCTGGGTAACAGATAAAGGTTCGCCGGCTGCAATACGGAATTGTTCCTTAACAATATCAAAATTAGTGATCATTTCGGTTACAGGGTGTTCAACCTGGACACGAGTGTTCATCTCGATAAAGAAAAATTCACCATTTTCATATAAAAATTCGAATGTACCCGCCCCCAGATAGCCTATATCAAGACAGGCTTTTACACAGCGTTGGCCCATGGTTTGACGTTGTTCTTCTGTAATTCCTGGTGCAGGTGCTTCTTCAACCACTTTTTGATGGCGGCGTTGCATAGAGCAATCTCTTTCACCCAGATGAATGGCGTTACCATGACTGTCTGCAAGTATTTGGAATTCAATATGCCTAGGATTTTCCAGGAATTTTTCCATGTAAACCGTATCATTGTTAAAGGCGGTGCCAGCTTCTGCTTTGGTAAGAGAAATAGCGTTTAACAAAGTTGCATCGGTATGCACTGTCCGCATACCTCGACCACCACCACCGCCTGCGGCTTTAATGATAATGGGGTAGCCAATTTCTTTGGCCAAACTCAGGTTTTTCTGGTCGTTATCTGTGAGGGGCTCGCCATTACCTGGGACACAAGGAATACCGGCAGCCTGCATAGCTTTTTTGGCTGAAATTTTATCACCCATCAGACGGATAGTATCCGGGTTTGGGCCAATAAATGTGAAACCACTTTGCTGGACTTTTTCAGAGAAATCCGCATTTTCTGATAAAAAGCCGTAGCCAGGATGAATAGCTTCAGCATCAGTGACTTCAGCGGCACTGATAATGGCTGGAATATTCAAATAACTGTCAGCAGAAGCAGCGGGGCCGATGCAAACGGATTCATCAGTGAAATGAACATGCTTTAAATCGCGGTCAACGTCAGAGTGAACCGCCACGGTCTTAATGCCTAGTTCACGACAGGCACGCAAAATTCGCAGGGCGATTTCGCCTCGATTGGCAATAACAATTTTGGAGAACATACTTTTTTATATCCTCCGCTACTCGATGACAAATAGAGGTTGATCGTATTCGACAGGCTGAGCGTTGTCGACCAAAATTTTTGTAATCGTGCCACTTTTATCGGCTTCGATCTGATTAAGAATTTTCATGGCTTCGATAATGCAAACTGTCTCACCAGCATTAACATTTTGTCCAATATCGACAAAAACTTTCGCTCCTGGCGATGCCGAACGGTAAAAAGTGCCTACCATGGGGGATTTAACAATATGACCCGTGAGCTTTTCTTCTGCTGGAGCGGGATTTGCCGCTTCTGGGGTAGGATTGCTTGTTGCAATACCAAGTTGTGCTGGGGCATTTGTTGCTGTAACTGGAGCCTGACTAGAGTACCTACTTAAACGAATAGATTCCTCTCCCTCACTTATTTCAAGTTCAGCAATATCAGATTCTTCTATCAATTCAATTAGTTTTTTAATTTTTCTAATATCCATAAAATATTATTTCTCAATTAATAACTGGTGTGCGGCCTGTAAGGCCAGTTCGTATCCGATTGCGCCTAAACCGCAGATTACACCTTGGGCAATATCGGAAAAATAGGATTGAGTTCTAAATGCTTCCCGGGCATGGATGTTTGATAAATGGACTTCAATAAATGGTATGTTAGTGGCTAGTAATGAATCCCGAATGGCAACACTGGTGTGGGTAAAAGCGGCAGGATTAATGATGATAAATTCATGCTGTTGTTCGTAAGCGTGATGAATCAGTTCTACAATCTCATGCTCAGCATTACTTTGATGTACATGTAATTGGTGGTTCAAAGATTCGGCTGTTTTTTCCAGTATCTTTTGAATATCAGCAAGGGTTTTACTGCCGTAATGGTCGGGTTCACGGACACCTAATAAATTTAGGTTGGGACCATTAACAATAGTAATATTTGCCATAAATATGCTGTATTTTGAATACTGGAAGTATTCTCTCAACTTTACTAGGGAGATTTTTTCAAATATAAACCATTTCGCTTCAAATAGCGACAAAATAGTCGTTTTTTTTGTCGATCTTGGAAAGATACAGGGAAAGAAGGGGGGGGGAATAAATAATTGATGTAGGTCAAACTGAATTCACTTGTTTTTTACATGGTTATTAAGAAATGGTATTTTTCAGTCAGTCTTGAATATTTGGATGATCCACAACGGTTTTTGAAGAGTTGTTTCGTTAGCGGACACATTCAAGGCAGGGTAATGAGAAGTTTTTACCTCTCAATACAATAATTATCAACAAACCTTTTAGAGGATTAAAAAATGGCTGAAAAAGAAAAAGATATGTTCTGGATTTGGATTGGAGGACTAATTGTAGCTGTAATACTGGGAGTCGTTATGGTAAAAGGCTCAGAACATGATAAATATTCAAAAGCTGAAGCCCTTATTGCTGAAGATGCATCGAATTCGGCTTATAAAGGAGCTACAAACAACAACTAACAGTATTTTTTGAACTTTGCCTGACCGGTCTGGTTCGGGCAAAATTCTCTACAAAAACTAAATCATTTTTTTTCAAAAAGTGGTGTAATAACTTCTAGTATTTTCTCTCTAGAAAGCTCTCCTAGCTGCCTATGTACGATGTTACCTTGCTGGTCAAAAATGACTGTAAAAGGGACTGTGCTAATCATATTTCCCAATGGGATGGAAAGGTTAATTCCTGATACCTGACCAATAAGAGTTGGATAATTAATTCCTACAGATTTACTATATTCTTTAACGGGCTCCAGTTCTTCAACTGCTATACCTACGAATTGTAAGCCCTTTTCCTCAAATTCTGTTTGCAGTTTAATAAATTCGGGTATTTCTTTGCGACAGGGTGAGCACCAAGTAGCCCAGAAGTTTAGTATGACAATTTTGCCTTGCCACTCTGATAGTTTCCGCTCGGTTCCAGTTAAATCCGGTAAGGTAATATCAGGTAACTTAGTACTATCTGTAGTCGTTTGTGTTTGTGCCGTCAATCGATGACTTAACAGACCCGCACCTAACGCAATTATCGCTACAAAAATGATGAGAAAGTTTTTAAATTTCATATTCCAGCCTGATCTAATTGAGAAATAAATTTTTCAGCATTTTGATAGCCAATAATTCGCATTTCATGCCGCTCTTTTTGGTTAGGATCAAAAAAGATTATTCCCGGTGGGCCAATTAGCTTAAAGCGTTTTAATAAAGCTTGATCTGCTTCTGAATTTGCGGTGACATCCGCTTTCAAAAGCATCACTTTACTGAGCCTGTTTATTACTGTGGTATCGGTAAAGGTGTATGCTTCCATTTCTTTACAGGAAATACACCAGTCAGCATAAAAGTCTAACATGACCCATTGTTGATTATTGCCTGCTTGCTGTAAATTTGCATCCAAATCCGCTAGTGAAGTAATTTTTCTAAAAGCTAGTCTTTGCTCACTGCCCTTAGATGTTATACCCAAGCCAGACAAAGGTTTCAGCGGGTTGGTATTGCCAATACCAAGACCGAAAAGCAGGATGATGCCATAGCTCAGCAACATAACACCAATTCCTTTTAGTAGCTTTTGCCAACCGGAAGCATTTACCGGAAGTGCGTCGATGGCGTAAAGATAAATGGAGGGAATGATAAGTAGCATTGCCCAAAGCAGCATCATAACGGATGCTGGCAGAATTCGATCCAGCATCCAGACAGCAACGGCCAGCATAATCACACCGAACACCGCTTTGGTTGAATTTAGCCAGTTCCCTGCCTTGGGTAATAGCTTGCCTGCAGATGCCCCCATAATCAACAATGGTATGCCCATACCAAAACCCATAGCAAATAAGGCCGTTCCACCTAAAACAGCATCTCCGGTTTGGCCAATGTAGATCAGTGCCCCTGCTAATGGCGCAGCAACACAAGGGCCAACAATCAACGCTGAAAGTGCACCCATGATACTCGCGCCGATAAAAGAGCCATCGCGGTGTTTATCGCTAGAATTATGTAATCTGGCTTGCAGGGACTTTGGGATTTCCAGGTTATAAAAACCAAACATCGAAAAGGCCAGCAGAACAAAAATTACACTGAATAATATGATGATCCACGGTTGTTGGAATGTGGCTTGTAGATTACTACCAAATAATGCCGCTAATATGCCAAGAACGGTATAAGTTAAAGCTGAAGCTAACACAAAGCAAAGCGATAATAGAAAAGCTTTGCTGGTAGTAATCTCTTTTCCTTGCCCAACAATGATGCCTGAAAGTATCGGTATCATAGGGAAAATGCACGGTGTAAACGAAAGTAACAGACCAAACCCGAGAAAACTAAGCAAGGTTAACCAGAGAGTATCTTGATGTAAGGCTTTAACAATTTGATCTTGCTCAGAAAGCTGTGGCGGGGTACTTGTAGTAGTAGCCCCAGCTGAAAGTACTTGCTGTACCGCTGGCAACTGAAAATCTACAGTTTTTTGCATGGGCGGGTAACAAACACCTCGTACTGCACAACCTTGGTATTTGACTAATAAAGTAACGCTCTGTGGTTTGGTATCCGTGCGTAGTAATGGCAGTTGAAAATCTACTTCATTATAAAATATCTCTACTGCCCCAAAAGCTTCATCATGTTCCGGTATGCCTCGTGGAATCGTATGGTTCCCAGGCCTAATATCATCCGGCTTGACAATTTCCACCTGAAATTTTTCCCGATAAAGATAATATCCTTCAGCAATATGCCAGTTCAGGTTCAGGGTATTACCATCTATGACTGTGGGAAAAAATTGGAATGCCTGGTCTGGAGGAAGTAATTCCTCGTCCGCAAATACCCCTAAGCCGATACCTTGTGTGGGCTGAATCAGTTGCTGAATAGGGTCGAGTTTTGAAGTTGTAGCTGGCTTTGGAAGATCCACCTGCAAAATGGTTTTTTGCGGTGGATAGCAGATACCTAAATCAGCACACCCTTGGTATTTGACTACCAATTGGATAGAGCCAGAATTATTGTTATTAGTAATGGGTATAGGAATTTTTATAATATTCCTATAAATAAAGACTTCCCCAAAAAACTCATCATGCTTCGCTTTGCCGGAAGGCAAGACGGGTTTCCCCAGTTTTATCTCTGGGGTTTGCGATGCAAAGTCCATTTTATCGCGGTATAGGTAATAGTCTTTAGCAATATCGAACGTAACAATAATTTCATTGCTGGAAACTGCTTGCCCTGAAATTTTGAAAGCCTGCTCAGGGCGAAGCAAGTCTTCAGGGTTAATAGCCAAACTGCTTTGGCTAAAGACTAAGCCAGTAAGAAAGAAAATTATTTTATAGAAACGCATGTATTAATCCATTGCAGATATTCCGGTAAGCCGTGCTCGATAGAGACCGCAACTATTTCGGGAAGTTCATAAGGATGATTGGCTTTGATCCAGTTTTCAATTGCTTGATATTGATCTTTTTTGGTCTTGATCATCAATAGGCATTCGCTTGCTGTTTCAATACTTCCCTGCCATTGATAAATACTGGTCAGGTTTGGCATGATATTGATGCATGCAGCGAGTTTTTCAGTAACCAGTTGTTTCGCCAATTTCTCAGCAGTTGCTTGATCAGGGCAGGTGCTAAGGATTAGTTGATAAGACATAGAAAACAATACTTTATATTAAGCAGAGCAATTATTCATAGGTAATTGTGGAAATTCACTGGATAAGCCCTTATATTGTATCAAATACTAAATAATATTCAGGTAGGTTATGAATCCTTTTCAAGTTGTACTTTTGTTTTTTCTGATTATTCCTTTCATCGAAATTTATCTGTTGCTACAAATTGGCGGCATTGTAGGCGTATTGCCGACTGTTTTTCTAGTCGTATTCACAGCCGTACTCGGAGCTTGGTTGTTGCGGCAGCAGGGGTTGGCGACATGGCAGCGCCTCCAAAATAATTTGGCTAAAGGTGCTGTTCCTGCCTTTGAAATGATAGAGGGGCCCATTTTACTGGTTGGAGGAGCATTGTTGTTAACGCCTGGTTTTTTTACCGACGCACTGGGTTTCGCTTTTTTAATTCCTGCAACGAGAAAAAAACTAGCTCAATATATTATTGACAAGGGTTTGCTTAAAGCCGCAACATCAGTGTCAGGGCAACAGCAGACTAAAGAAAAGCCCTCCAATGTGATTGAAGGGGAATATAAGAAGGAGGAATAATCTATCGCTCAAAAACAATAGTATTACGTGCTTTTACCTATTAAAAATGGGTGTCGAGATGTTTTTCATAAGCTGATTCAATCCATTTCGTGTCTCCTGCAATGACATTATCAGCATGAAATGTTGGGATTTGATTGCGTATGCTGAGATAGTTATTGGTCATTATCAGAGGTCGCAGCACGTCATCAATATGAGGAGCATCTTTCAAAACGAAGCCTTTTCCCAGGTCACTTGCTTTCATGTTTGATGTAGTAACAATCATAAACTTATCTGCGGGGAGCTGACCGCCCTCACCATATTCTTCAGTAATAACAAATGTCTTTTCATAAAGTAACACTTGATCAAGCCACTTCACCATCGGTGCCGGCATGTTAAACCACATAACTGGTGTGATATAAATAATGGTATCAGCCCATAAAAGCTTATCCACTTCCCGGTCTACATCCCAGGTGTCTTTTGTTACATCTGAAATTTTTACCTTATGGCCTTTTTCCGTAAGATTTTTTTCAGTTAAATAAGCAAGGAAGCTATTCAACTGCCCTTTGGCATCAAAAATTGAGTATCCTGCGGTTACCAGTAATGTTTTCATGATTTTCTCCTGTGGTCACATTTAAATCCAATCTGCCAAAACTACTTTTCCGATAGTATTACCTTGCTCAATCATTGCATGTGCCTTACGCAGGTTTTCTGCATTGATAGGCTGAATAAGTTTGCTAAATGTAGTCACCAGTTCTCCTTTATCAATCAGATCAGCAATCGTGTTCAATAACCGTTGTTGCTTTATCATGTCAGCTGTTTGGTACATAGACCGGGTAAACATAAACTCCCAGACGAAGGTTGCACTTTTGGTTTTCAACAAATTGATATCAACATTTGAAGTCTCAACAATCGAGCAAATTTGGCCTTGTGGTTTGATGGCTTCTGCCATAGCAGGCCAATGTTGATCAGTATTATTGAGACAAAGGATATAGTC
>JAUXDP010000082.1 GCA_030618325.1 Methylococcaceae bacterium
TACTATAGTAGCGTGAAGTATAGCTATACTGACTTAAGCCAATTTCCCATGACATTGTTTATATTTTTTCCCTGAACCACAAGGACAGGGGTCGTCTCTTCCTACTTTTTTGTCACCACGAACGAACGGTTGCTGCCGATCCTGTTCTTGTTCACGCGTAACATTTTCAACTGGATTATCATCAGCCATAGCACTGGCTTCTGCATGTTCAAAGTGCATCTCTTGTGGAGCTTGACGTTGTTCGTCAATTGCCTGAACATCTTCTTCTTGCGTAACTTGCACTTTTGACAAAATGCCCATCACTTCATATTTAATATGGTCCAGCAAGCTTCGGAACATGTCGAAAGCTTCTCTTTTGTATTCCTGTTTCGGGTCCTTTTGTGCATATCCCCGAAAATGGATCCCCTGGCGCAGATGATCCATAGCCGCCAAATGTTCTTTCCAACTATTATCCAAAACCTGGAGCATGACTGATTTCTCGAAGTGCCTCAGCACATCTGGAGAAAGCATACTTTCTTTGGCTTTATAATTTTCTGCAACAATCTCTACAACTTTGCTACGTAAATTCTCTTCATGCAGGGATTGATCTTCTTCTAGCATTTTTTCTATCGGAATTTCGGCATTGAATTCTTGCTGTAAATGCTTTTCAAGCCCTTTGATGTCCCACTGCTCTTCCATTGTTTTCGGAGGAATATACTGGGTAATCACATCATTGATCACATCCTTACGAATTTCGGTAATAATATCCGAAATATCTTCTGAGGCCATCAATTCATTACGCTGCTCATAAACGACTTTTCGCTGATCGTTAGCAACATCATCATAGGCAAGAATTTCTTTACGAATATCAAAATTGCGCCCTTCGACTTTCTTTTGTGCATTTTCAATGGATCGAGTGACCCATGGATGTTCGATCGATTCACCCTCTCCCATACCCAACTTTTGCATCAAACCAGCAACTCGGTCAGAAGCAAATATCCGCATAAGATCATCTTGAAGCGATAAATAAAAACGCGATGATCCAGGATCGCCTTGTCTACCTGAACGCCCCCGGAGCTGATTATCAACCCGTCTTGATTCATGTCTCTCAGAACCCACAACATGCAGCCCGCCACTGCCTATCACTTCCTCATGCCTATCCAGCCAGCCGCCTCGAACCTTGTCTTGCTCCGATTCAGTTACGTTTTCGCCAAGAGCAACAAGCTCAGCATCCAGATTACCACCCAAAACAATATCAGTTCCCCGACCCGCCATGTTAGTAGCAATGGTTACTGCACCAGGCATACCGGCGCGTTCAATAATATGAGCTTCCCGTTCATGCTGTTTGGCATTGAGTACCTCATGTTTAATATCTTGCTGATCTAACGTCCTGGAAATCAGCTCAGAATTTTCAACTGACGTGGTTCCCACCAACACCGGCTGTCCTCTCTTAACACAATCCTTGATATCATCAGCAATGGCCTGATATTTTTCCTTAGCGGTCAAATAAATCAAATCACCTTTGTCAGCACGTATCATGGGTTTATTTGTTGGAATAACAACCACCTCAAGCCCATAAATTTTATTTAGCTCAAATGCTTCGGTATCTGCGGTACCGGTCATTCCTGATAATTTCTGGTACAAGCGAAAAAAGTTCTGAAAAGTAATGGCTGCCAGGGTTTGGTTTTCATCCTGAATTCTGACCTTTTCCTTGGCCTCGACTGCCTGATGCAAACCATCAGACCAACGCCTTCCAATCATTACCCTGCCGGTAAATTCGTCAACAATGAGAACCTGATTATCTCTGACCAGATAGTCAACATCCCGACTAAACAATACATGAGCACGCAAGGAAGCATTCAAGTAATGCATCAAACGAATATTGGCAGTGTCATATAGACTACCGCCTTCATCCATTAAGCCATGCTCTATCATTAACTGCTCAACTTTTTCATGACCTTCTTCGGTAAGATGGATTTGCCTGGATTTCTCATCAACTGAATAGTCCCCCGGGCCATCTTCCTCATCCTGTTTGGTCAACAAGGGAATAATAGCGTCGGTTTTAACGTAGACATCGGTTTTATCTTCTGTTGGACCAGAGATAATCAGTGGTGTTCTGGCTTCATCAATGAGAATGGAGTCCACTTCGTCAACAATCGCAAAATTCAATTCCCGTTGAACTTTATGTTCCTGGCTAAACGCCATATTATCGCGAAGATAATCAAAGCCAAATTCATTGTTAGTACCGTAGGTTATGTCCGCAGCGTAGGATTTCTTCCGCTCTTCATGGTCTAGCTCACTAACAATAACTCCCGTCGTCAATCCCAGAAAAGTGTATAGCCTACCCATCCATTCCGAATCGCGACTAGCCAAGTAATCATTAACCGTTACAACATGAACACCTTTTCCGGGTAGTGCGTTTAAATAAGCCGCCAGGGTTGCCATCAAGGTTTTTCCTTCCCCAGTCTTCATCTCCGCAATTCTGCCATCGTTGAGAACCATGCCGCCAATTAATTGGACGTCAAAATGACGCATATCAAAAACACGGCAGGAAGCCTCTCTTACAAGAGCGAAAGCTTCCGGGATTAAATCATTTAATGTCTCGCCTTTTCCCAGGCGATCACGAAACTCCTGCGTTTTGGCTCGCAATGCTTCGTCACTCAGCTGTTTATACTGCTTCTCTAAAACATTGACTCTCTTAACCAACTTACTTTTTTTCTTGACCAGACGATCATTACGACTGCCTACAAAGAATTTAACTAGCTTGCCCAGCATACTATTTTCCGGTGTATATATTGTTAATCAGGTTATAAGGGATAAAATCTTTGGGATTATATCCTGTTTAGGAAGTATTCAACAGAAATTACCGAAAATTCCTTCAATGACATTCTGAAAAAGGGATGATACCCCCTAGATCTGCCTATTTTCGACCTGCAAAAATAGATCGCTCAGTAGCGATAGGGCACAATTATTGTTCTGTTAGAAATCTAAATTATCATTTATGACTATACTTAATAATTTTGTATCAAACAATTTTCTAAAGCCGTCAATGATCATTATATTGCGTAAAATCCCACCCGAGACCATGTACGAAGATATTTTAGCCTTTGTTGAACCTGCATTAAAAGCTAAATGGTTCAGCAAGGAAGGTTATATCGAAGAAGTAAAAATTCTAATTATAAATGATAACGACAGAGAAACAGTTGAACACCACGGCCTAATCAGAATCAACCCCGATTCCAGCGCCCAAAAAGCAATCAAGCTGTTAAACAGGAAATCCATTCTGGGTAAGCGAATAGCTGTTCGGGAATATCAATATCGCTCCTGGCATAATGACCCAAGAGGGAACTTGAATAAAAGACTGGGAAAGATACTGCATCGCCGAAAAGGGAGTCGTAGACGTCCAAACCTGGAATCAATCCTAGCCAATGCAACTACGTTTACGAGCGATAAAAGTTTTCATCGAACTTATTCACGTTGAATTTTCGTTTGTCTATAATAACAAAGTTTGTATGAATTTATCCAGTTTAGATTGTTGCTTTTCAGTTCTTAAGCGCCTGGCAGTAACAATACTTTTTAATTCAAATAATGCCTGGTTAAAATCATCATTTATAAGTAGATAATCGAATTCTGAATAATGGCTCATTTCGGTAACCGCAGATTTCATTCTTTTAGAAATAATTTCCTCACTATCCTGCCCTCGATTTTGCAAGCGCTGCTGTAAAACTTCAATTGAAGGCGGAAAGATAAATATTGAAATAGAATCTTTCAACGCTGCTTTAACTTGTTGCGCACCCTGCCAATCAATTTCTAGGATCACATCCTTGCCTGCTTGCAAATCAGACTCAACCGTTTGCCGAGCAGTACCATAAAAATTATCAAAAACCTGAGCATGTTCGAGGAATGCCTGGTTTGATAGCATAGTTTTGAATTCATCCATTGAGACAAAATAATAGTCCTGAGCATGTATCTCGCCAGGCCGCTGCTTTCGCGTAGTACTAGATATAGAGACCTGCAGGTTATCCATGTCTATCATCAGCTGTTTAACCAAGCTGGTTTTTCCGGCACCGGAAGGCGCTGAAATAATAAAAAGTGTTCCGGATGTCATATTTTAAAATTTGCAAATATCAGATAACTATACAAAAGATATTTTAAATACAATCTTTTGACAATCAAGCTTATTCAATCATAATTCACCATTTTGTCTTTCCTGAAACTGTAGAACGAAGCTGTAAATGACAGGAAACACTAACAAACTGAGTAATAATACGGTAATCATTCCACCTAAGACGGGAGCGGCTATGCGTTGAGTTACATCAGCACCTGTGCCATTACTTAACATGATGGGAACTAAGCCAGCCATGGTTGAAATTGCGGTAATCGCAACTGGGCGTACTCGTAACGTAGTTGCAGCTGTAACGGCGTTGCTGATTTCTATCGCTGATAACAACTGTTGTTTTTGTTGCCGACATTTGGCAATTTCTATATCTATAAAATTTAATACCATAACTCCTGTTTCTGCTGCTGTACCGGCTAAGGCAATAAAGCCAACGTATACAGCGACTGACAAATTAAAGCCATACGCATAAACCAGCCAGATACCGCCAATCAGTCCAAAAGGTACCGTCAGCATAACGATCACGGGTTCAGCAATGTTACCAAAGGTCAAATACAGTAAAAAAAAGATAATTAACAACGTAATGGGAACAACAATTTTTAATCTCTCCGCCGCTCGCTCCATATACTCAAACTGCCCTGACCATGAGAGAGTATAACCCGCTGGAATAGTGATTTTATCGGCCAATACTTGTTTGGCTTTGGCAACAAAACCACCAATATCAGAGGTGTTTATATCAACATAAACCCAGGCATTCGGGCGGGCATTTTCACTTTTTATAACGGGTGGGCCGCGTCTAAGATTTAATTCAGAAACCAGGGCTAAGGGAATTTGGCTGCCTGTTGGCGTTGGTATCAAGACTCGTTTCAGACTATCCAGATTATCCCGCAACTCTCGGGGATAGCGCAGATTAACGGGGTAACGCTCTAAACCTTCAACAGTTTCTGTAATATTCATACCACCAATGGCGCTTTGCACTACATCTTGTACATCACCCACCGTCAAACCATATCGAGCAGCTGCTACACGGTTAATGTCAAAATCCAGATAATAACCCCCGACTGCTCTATCACCAAAAGCTGACAGCGTTTCCGGTAGCGTTTTCATTGCTAACTCAATTTGTTGCGAAATATCTTGTAAAACAGTTAAATCAGGTCCGGAAACTTTAATACCAACCGGTGTCTTAATCCCTGTTGACAACATATCGAGACGGGTTTTTATTGGCATGGTCCAGGCATTGGCAAGCCCCGGAAACTGGATCGCCTTTTCCATTTCCCCCATCAGTTGCTTTGTGGTTTTATCAGGATTCGGCCACTGTTCTTTGGGTTTTAGGCTCACTGTCGTTTCGATCATGGACAATGGCGCTGCATCAGTGGCTGATTCTGCTCTCCCTATTTTGCCGAACACTCGCTGAACTTCTGGAAATGTTTTTAGAATTTTATCCGTTTGTTGCAACAGTTCTTTTGCTTTAGTGATGGAAATGCCAGGAAATGTAATCGGCATATACAAAATATCACCCTCATCCAGGGGCGGCATAAATTCACTACCGATTTTAGATAAGGGATAATAGGTTGACCCCAGTAATAAAATGGCTAATAGTAGAGTCATACCACGATAATGCATGGCTAACTTTAAAACAGGCGTATGCAAAAAGTGTAAAACACGATTACTTGGGTTTTTCTGTTCAGGAACAATATTCCCGCGAATAAAATATCCCATCAGCACCGGTACAACGGTCACCGTTAAAATCGCTGCGGCTCCCATGGCATAGGATTTAGTAAAGGCTAGGGGACTAAACATACGCCCTTCTTGTGCCTGCATGGTAAAAATGGGAATGAATGAGACAGTAATAATTAATAGCGAGAAGAACAATGCGGGTCCTACCTCGCGCGATGCTGCGTTAATTGCTTGCCAGCGTTCACTAGTTGTCAAATCCCTGTTTTTCTTGTTTCGTGCATCAGCTAAATGTTTATGGGCATTTTCAACCATTACAATTGCCCCATCCACCATATCGCCAATGGCTATCGCAATACCCCCCAGAGACATAATATTGGCATTTAACCCTTGATAACGCATCACGATAAAAGCCATTAAAATGCCTAAGGGTAAACTAATGACAATCACTAATGAGGATCGTAGATGCAATAAAAAAAGTCCGACAATAATACTGACAATAACCAATTCTTGTATTAATGCGACATTCAAGGTAGTCACTGCACGCTCAATTAGGTTCCCGCGATCATAAACTGAGATAATTTCCACCCCTGCCGGCAACCCCTTTTTAAGTATTTCCAGTTTTTCTTTCACCGCCTTTATTGTTACCTGTGCATTTTCACCAAACCGCATGATGATCACACCACCCGCCACTTCCCCCTCGCCATCCAGCTCGACAAGACCGCGACGTAATTCAGGGCCTATATGGACATGCGCAACATCCTGTAATCGTATTGGTGTACCATTGGTATCAACCGCTACAGGAATAACATTCAAGTCATCAACGGAACGAATGTAACCTAAACTACGCACCATGTATTCAGTCTCAGCCATTTCAATCAAGCGACCGCCAACATCATTATTAGAGCGAATAATCGCTTGCTTTACTTTAGATAATGGGATTCCATAAGCCTGTAGTGCATTGGGATTGACTTCAACTTGGTATTGTTTAACAAAGCCCCCCATGGAAGCCACTTCAGAAACGCCTTTAACGGTTTGCAAGGGATAGCGTAAATACCAGTCTTGCAATGAACGCAACTGGGCTAAATCATGTTGTCCGGTTTTATCCACCAAGGCATATTCATAGATCCATCCCACACCCGTTGCATCGGGCCCTAAAGTCGGAGCAACGCCCTTTGGTAATTGCCCACTCACATAGTTTAATGATTCCAAAACTCGAGAACGCGCCCAATAAAGATCAGTACCATCTTCAAAAATAATGTAGACAAACGATAACCCAAAAAATGAGTATCCTCGCACGGTCTTAGAATGCGGGACGGCCAGCATTGAAGTAGTCAAGGGATAAGTCACCTGATCTTCAACCACTTGCGGTGCTTGTCCGGGGTATTTAGTGAAAACAATAACCTGCACATCTGATAAATCAGGGATTGCATCCAATGACATGCTTTTATAGGACCAAAGTCCTCCCAATCCTAGCATCAAAGCCATGAGTAATACCAAAACACGGTTTTTGATTGAGCTATCAATGATTGAATTAATCATTTTTCATCGCCTTATGATGGTTTAATTGTTCCGTTTCAACAGGCTGCCCGGAATCATTATCATTCATCGCTTCCAGCATTTTAGCTGTGGCTTCGCGAAGTTTTGATTCTGAATCAATCAGAAATTGCGCCGAGGTCACCACCACTTCCCCTTGTTGCAGCCCTTTTATTACTGCCACTTTGCCATCTGAAGCCAGCCCCAGGGTAACCAGCCGAGGTTCAAATTTACCCGGCGCTCGTACCACAAAAATTTGGTTACGTGAACCAGAACGAATGACAGCTTCTGAGGGAATCACTACCGCATTCACTTGCTTATTTGCATGAATAGTCACCTCGGCAAACATTTCCGGTTTTAATAACAAATTGGGGTTATCAAACACCAGCCGTACTTTAATAGTCCGCGTTTTGGCTTCGGCATAAGGATAAATATAGGCAAGATGCCCGGTGAAAGTTTTGCCTGGAATACCCGCCAGTTGCATTTCTACTGAATCGCCTTGTTGAACCCAAGGTAATTCATGTTCATAAATATCGACCAGCACCCAGACTTTGCTTAAATCAGCAATCATGTAAATTTCAGTTGCTGGGGTCACAAATTGGCCTTCGCGAGCACCAATCTTCATCACAATACCGTCTGCGGGAGCGTGAATATGTAAGCCTTTTTTAATCGTGTGCTTTCGTTCCAAATCTCGTAATTGATGGTTGGGTACATCCAATAACTTTAACCGTTCGAGGGAACTGTTGACTAACTCTTCTGCGCCACGACGTATATCAGCAATCGGGCTTTTTTCTAGCGCCTTAAGGTTGTTCAATGCCAATATATATTCTTGCTGACTAGCCACTAATTGTGGCGAATAAATACTCAATAGAACAGTATTCTTTTTTACTCGTTGCCCGGTTTTATCGACATACAATTTTTCAATCCAGCCTTCCGTCTTTGGGTGTAAATGCACCATACGTTCCTCATCATACGCAACACGCCCTACTGCACGCACCGTATGAGATAACGTGGTTTGAAATGCTTTGGCAGTACGCACGCTGATATTTTGTACCGTAACACCATCAATTGTAACGGTGCCTGTTGGTGTTTTTTGATTTTCGACTGCCTCATAAACGGGAATATAGTCCATACCCATCGAGCCTTTAGCAGGAACAGGAGAAGTAACTTCGGAGTTCATAGGATGCCGATAAAACAAAACTTTTCTTTTCGCGTTGCTTGTTTCTGGCTGCGACATTGGCTGCTTTGGATTAGGTAGCCAATAACCTGCTAAAAAACCAATTATTAACATAATAGGTGTGATAATCAGCACTGACTTATTCATAGATTTCTTCCTTACCAACCATGGCCGTTAATTGAGCTAAAGCTTGATTCGCCTGGGTTAAAGCTTGCCAGTATTGAATTTCATAGTTATATAATGTAATTTGGCTACGCACCAGGTTTAAAAAATCGACCTTGTTTACCTGATAACCAGCCAACATGGAAGCTACGGTTTGTCTAGCCTGTGGAATAATGCCGCTTTTAAATAGCACCACCTGCTTTTTAGCTTGCTGAAAATCACTATACGCCATGGAAATTTCAGCTCGTACCTTATTCCACTGATCTTGCAGAGCATAGCGTTGTTGCATTAACTCACTGCTACGTTGATCAACCGCTTTTTGCTGTTTGCTGGCAGCAAAAATTGGTACATTCATACTGAGTTTCAAACTGAGAAAATCAGCACGCTCCCGATTAGAAAGTGTATCGTCTCGACCGCCATAAAAAGCCCCGATTTTAAAATCAGGAAAAAAACCTTTTTTAGCTAGATCAAGTCGTGATTGGGCGGCATGGATAGAGTCGCGTCTGGAAGCCAGTAAAGCTCGATAGCTTTCAGCCTGTTCAAACAAGGCTAATTCTGCCAGCAGGGTGGGTAGGTCTTCTGGAGTTTGTTCAGAAATGTTGATGGTGCGGTTTGCTGGTTTATCAAGCAGGGCATTCAGTTGCGCTTTTGCTTTTTCCTGGCTACTTATCAGTCTGAGCTCATTATCTAAAAGTTTAGATAACTCCAGTTGTGCCAACAGAACATCCTGCTGCAAACCTTCTCCCACCTCATATTTAGTTAGAGCAATTTTAACGAATTGACGTAACAAATTTTGGTTAGTGATAATAATGTCCAACGCTTTGTTCAGGTAAAACAGTGCCCACCAGATCTTTTTAACATCTCGCAGCAGGTGAAACCGAGCATCCGTTACATCGTGAGTAGCCGCTTCTGCCTGATAAATTGCGGCCTGTTTACGCAAGGCCAGTTTGCCAGGAAAAGGAATCACTTGAGAAATACCACCCTGTAACTGGGTCATATTTTCCTGAGCGGTATCAAAAGTATCGACGGGCAAATTTAAAGCATTAAAGCTAATCACCGGGTCAGGCAAAGTTCCAACTTGCGAGGGTATGGCTGCCATCGCTTCCGAGCGTGCTTGAATTTGCGCTAGATTCGGATTGTCTTGTACTGCAATGCGCATTGCTGATTGCAATGTCAATACATTGGACGTTTCAGCTTTAGCGATACTGGATAAAGCCAGCAGCAAAACTAAAAGTATGACTTTGTTGAGTAAAAACATATATTCCTCATACACAAAAAATAAAACTAGGAGTTACCTGAATATGTATAAAAGGAGTGCGTGATAATGAAACTTGGCCTATGAAGAGCTGGGATTAAGCCCTGTAATTAGCGAAGCTAGCCACGATCCCAAGCAATCAATATTACAAGAACGCACACACCTCTGTCAGAGGACTATTATAGGGGGTCTTAAGTCGGTAGATAAAACGGTATCGTAGGGGGAAAGGTATCCAAAATATAAATAATATAAAGAGATAACGGTGTTGACTGTTGCGACTGGTGAGGTAATACCGTAACCGTCACATAGGTTAAAAGAACAACTATTACCAGCATGACAATTCATATCTATTAGATTGCTAGTGTCACCCTTAAGCATTCCTTTTTGGTTTAGAACCTGTTCAAGATCTACTGTGCCGCTGCCATTTGCGGTTGGGCGGTGCTCGAAATCCTCATTTACTCCATGTAAACTCCGGTTTCTGCGCTCCGTCCGCCCACAACTGACAGCGGCTCGTGACGATCTTGAACAGGTTCTCAGAAGAGCTTCATCTTTAATTGACACAGTAACAGTCAAACTTTGATTTTCTGACAAATGGCCAATTACATCCCTATCTGAACAATGATCAAACGCCGAAGCTATGGGCGTAACCAGTATCACTAGTATGAGTATAATTGGATTTTTTTGGTTCATCATTTATCTTAAGTAAGAACACTAAAGCTTATAGCTATTTTAACAATGACTTTAGGAATTGATAATAGTTCACGGAACAATCAAAGCAGTTACTGAATTTATACTTCACAAACTGCTCAGAATGATTTCCATTTATAGCAACAAATCTTCTTCAATACGATGAAAGATTGTAGCAGAATCAATAAGCGAGTTAGCTGTAAGCGCTGGAACACCGTAAACTTCAGCCCTGACAGCATTATCCTTTTTAATTTTTTCCAGTAACAGGTCAAAATCGCCATCACCCGATAGTAATACAACGGTATCAACGTGTTTTGCTGTATCCAAAACATCAATCGCAATACCAACATCCCAATCACCTTTAGCAGAGCCGTCACTTCGCTGAATATAGGGCTTAAGTTTTATGGTAAAACCAATGTGCTTGAGTGCATCTTGAAATTTGATCTGTTGGTCATCACCGCGATGTATGGCATAAGCGGTTGCAGAAACTATCTCTCCTTCTAAACTGATTCGTTGCCAAAGCTTTCGATAATTAAATTGGCGGCCATAGGCTTGGCGGGTAGTGTAATAAATATTTTGTACATCGACAAAAATAGCAATTTTTTTCACAGCGGGATCTGTTAGTCTTATCCTAGAAAAGTCATTGTACTAGGTACTAACGAATAAATATGCGAGAAACAGATGAAGCATGGATGCGGCATGCGATCAGGTTGG
>JAUXDP010000219.1 GCA_030618325.1 Methylococcaceae bacterium
GTTATCAGTTTACGGTTACAGATGTAATTAGATATCACATAATTTTTGATAACCGATAACCGATAACCGATAACCGATAACCGATAATTAACAAGGAGATAAGCAATGACACCCGAAACTGTATTAATGGTTGGTCAAGATGCCATGGTAATTGCGGTGAAATTGACAGCGCCAATACTATTAAGCTCGCTGGTAGTTGGTTTGATTATTGCCATGTTTCAGGCTGCGACGCAAATTAACGAAATGACGCTGACATTTGTACCCAAATTATTCACCATTGGTTTGGTTTTAACGATTGTAGGCCCTTCAATGCTACAAGCGTTAGTCGACTATTTTCAAACTGCAGTCAGAGATATACCCAGTTTGATCGGATAGTGTTTTGAATTTTTCAGAAACACAAATACTTTCTGCATTAGCAGGGTTTCTTTGGCCATTGTTCAGAATAGGTGGCATGTTGATTGCGATGCCGGTTTTTAGTGCACGAGCGGCGCCGGCAAAAACCAGATTAATTATATCAATTGTTATTACCTTGGTGATTTGGCCAGTATTGCCAAAAATGCCAGTTATCGAAATATTCAGTTATCAAGGCTTTATGGTGGCCTTGCAACAAATTGCAATTGGCTTGTGTAGTGGGTTTATTCTACAAATGGTATTTGCCTCAGTAGTATTGGGTGGGCAAGGGGTGGCAATGAGTATGGGGCTTGGATTTGCTTCAATGGTTGATCCTCAAACAGGTATTCAAGTACCCGTAGTCGCTCAAATTTATGTCATGACTTGTACATTACTATTTTTAGTTATGGATGGTCATTTGTTAATGATAGAAATGCTAGTGGATAGCTTCAATACCTTGCCTGTTGCTGTCGAAGGTCTTACTACCGCTGACATATGGTCAGTGCTGTCATGGAGCAGTATGATTTTCGCTGGTGGTTTGTTGTTATCGTTGCCATTAGTTGCAGGTTTGTTAATGATAAATGTCAGCTTTGGTGTTGCTACCCGAGCGGCCCCTCAATTAAATATATTTGCGGTAGGTTTCCCTGTGACATTAATGACGGGTATGTTACTGCTCTGGTTAACATTACCCAATGTTCTCGATCAATTTTCAGGTTTATTAACTAAAGCGTACGGACTGATTGGTCAGTTATTACGTATCTGAATAGGATAGCGACTGATGGCAGACGATTCTGGACAAGACAAAACTGAAGACCCCACGGGGAAACGGTTAGATGACTCCAAGAAAAAAGGTCAGATAGCCCGATCTAAAGAACTCAATACTTTTGTCATATTAATAACGGGTGCCACCCTACTACTCATGATGGGTGGAAAAATGGGTGAGGAACTACTGCAAATCATGCATGGGCAGTTTACGCTAAACAGAGAGGAGATATTTAATCCGGACACTCCAGTTTTACATTTTAAAAAAGTGATCCAGGATGGTGTGTTACTGATTGTACCTTTCATTGCGGTTATGGTTGTCGTCGCTTTGATAGCTCCGATTACCATGGGAGGATGGAATTTTAGCCTAGAATCAATACAACCTAAATTTGAAAAGCTAGATCCTATCAAAGGCATACCCAGATTATTTGCCTTAAAAGGGTTCGTTGAACTCATTAAGTCCATTTTTAAATTTCTGCTGATTTTAGCTGGTGTTTTTGTTTTATTCAATCAGGTATTTGATGAATACGTTAGCTTGAGCTCAGAGTCAGTGGAGCAGGGTATTTTACATACTATGGAATTAACTGCTTCAGGTTTTTTGTTCCTTAGTTCCTTACTACTCCTCATTGCTTTGTTCGACGTGCCATATCAGTTGTGGGAACACAAGAAACAACTGAAAATGACTAAACAGGAAGTCAAGGATGAAAATAAGGATGTTGAAGGAAACCCGGAAGTTAAAGGAAAAATCCGGCAAATGCAAATGGAAGCTGCACAAAGACGCATGATGGATGAAGTACCAAAAGCAGATGTTATCGTCACTAACCCAACTCATTTTTCTGTCGCACTTAAATACCAACAGGACTCAACATCCGCACCAAGAGTGGTTGCCAAAGGTGTCGACATGATTGCCGCTCATATCCGAAACCTGGCCATTGGTGCTGATGTGCCATTGGTTGCAGCGCCACCATTGGCCAGAGCGCTCTATCATTCAACTGAATTAAACGACGAAATACCGCAAGGACTTTTTTTAGCCGTTGCCCAGGTTCTTGCTTATGTTTTTCAGTTAAAAACGGCTATCGAGAATGACTGGGATGAACCTGATTTTCCTACTTCAATAGAAGTGCCGGAAGAATTTAATACAAGTCAATAATTATGGATCTGGAACAAATTAAAAAGATACTACTAGCCCTACCTAAACAAGGCTTAGGTGCTCCTTTAGCTATATTAATCATACTGGGGATGGTGATTTTGCCCATGCCTCCCTTTTTACTGGATTTGTTCTTTACCTTTAATATCGCTTTTTCATTGATCATTTTATTAGTGGTCATTTATACCTTAAAGCCACTTGAATTTGCAGTATTTCCCACTGTGATATTGATTGCCACCTTATTAAGGTTGGCATTGAATGTCGCTTCGACTCGAATCGTGTTACTTGAAGGTCATAATGGCGGAGATGCAGCTGGCAAGGTGATTGAAGCCTTTGGAGCTTTTGTAATTGGTGGTAATTTTGCTGTAGGTCTGGTGGTTTTTATCATTCTGGTGGTTATTAACTTTGTTGTTGTGACTAAAGGTGCAGGCCGGGTTGCTGAAGTTGGAGCCAGATTTACTCTGGATGCCATGCCCGGCAAACAAATGGCTATTGATGCTGACTTGAATGCGGGAATTCTTACCCAAGAAGAAGCTCGGGGACGGCGTGAAGAAATTGCTGCAGAAGCTGATTTTTATGGCTCTATGGATGGTGCCAGCAAATTCGTCAGAGGTGATGCGATAGCCGGTATTATTATTCTGTTCGTCAATGTCATTGGTGGTCTGGTGATTGGTGTCGGGCAGCATGATATGAGTTTTGCCCATGCTGGAGAAATCTACGTCTTGTTGACCATTGGTGACGGCTTAGTTGCCCAGATTCCGTCACTATTATTATCAACAGCATCTGCAATCGTGGTTACCCGGGTTCGGGGCAGTAATAAGGATATTGGTGCACAAGTCTCAAGTCAGTTATTTACTGATCCCAAAGTCATGTATATCACTGCAGGGGTAATGGCTTTACTTGGAGTTATCCCGGGTATGCCTAACCTGGTTTTTATCTTAATAGCGGGTTCATTAAGTGGTATTGCCTATTTACTCAGTAGTCAAAGTAAACAAGCTGTACTGGTTGAAGAAGAGCAAGCGGCCATGCCGCCACCAGCGCCCGAGATAAAAGAATTGGGTTGGGATGATGTTTCACAGGTTGACATTATTGGTCTTGAAGTGGGCTATCGTTTAATTCCATTGGTTGATAAAAATCAGGGCGGCCAGCTGATGAACCGAATTAAAGGAGTCAGGAAAAAACTATCACAGGAACTGGGTTTTCTGGTTCCTTCTGTGCATATTCGGGATAATCTGGATCTAGTACCTACTAATTATCGGATTTCATTAATGGGTGTTGTTGTGGGCGAGGCCGAAATTATGCCGGATAAGGAAATGGCCATTAATCCTGGAAAGGTTTTTGGCAATCTAGAGGGAATTAACTGTATTGATCCGGCCTTTGGTCTTGAAGCGGTGTGGATTGATACAAATCAGAAAGATCATGCTCAAACGCTAGGTTATACAGTCGTTGACCCTGGTACGGTTGTGGCCACGCATCTAAGTCATATTTTACAATCACATGCGCATGAATTATTTAGCTATGAAGAAGCTCAGCAGCTTCTGGATAATTTAAGTGAGACAGCACCTAAACTTATTGAGGGTTTGGTTCCAAAAATCCTGCCACTAGGTGTTATTGTCAAAGTTCTTCAAAACTTGTTACAGGAGAAAGTACACATTCGAGATATGCGTTCTATCGTCGAAACTTTGGCGGAATTTGGAATCAAAAGTCAAGATCCGGACATTCTTACTTCCGCAGTTCGAGCAGCATTAGGGCGCTCTATCGTCCAGGAAATCAGTGGTATACAGAAAGAATTGCCAGTAATCACGTTGGAACCAGACTTGGAACAGTTATTGCAGCAGTCATTGCAGACAGCGGGCGAAAGCGGTGCTGGCATCGAGCCGGGTTTGGCAGAACAGATGTTTAAATCATTAGAAGAGAGTTCCCAAAAAATGGAAATGGAAGGGAGTACAGCGATTTTATTGGTTTCATCTTATATTCGACCTTGGTTAGCCAGATTTGTTCGCCATTCGATTTCAGGATTACATGTCCTGGCTTATAACGAAATCCCTGAAGATCGCCAGGTTAAGGTGGTTTCTTCGGTGGGACAAGGTACTTGATAACAGATAGGAGTAATGATGAAGATTAAACGATTTGTTGCAACAGATATTCGACAAGCGATGCGCATGGTTAAAGAAGAGCTTGGTGCGGATGCAGTGATTATGTCTAACAAGTCAGTTCCAGAAGGTGTTGAGATTGTCGCGGCAAAAGATTTTGATGAACAATTAGTTCATGAAAAACTACAAAACCCAGGACGCCAACAACAAAAATCTGTTGCTAAATCTTTACCACATTCAGAATCTGCCAGTAATAACAAAGCCCCTACCCATATCGTAAGAAGTCAAAGAAAGCCACAAGTGGATGGTAGCATCCCTGAAATGTCGGGGCGTAGAAAAACCGATCACTATATTGGGTATGCTGAAAGGGTGGCACTAAATGCTGCAAAATCGAATGTGCAAGCTACTAAAGTACAACAAACAGCCAAGCAACCGATTGTTAGTCAGCAATCAACATCAAGACTATCTGATTTAAAAGTTACCACCGGCCAGGATAGTATTCTGCTCGAAATGCGTAAGGAACTCCGTGAACTAAAAGCAGCAATAAATAGTAAATTTAATAATTCTGGACAAGATCCGATTACTAATAATAACCCTATACGCCTGGATTTACTGCGTAAATTGACAGATCTTGGCATAACAAAAAAACAAGCAATTAAAGTAGCCAACCGACTTGCAGGTCATACCGATATTGATCTGGCTTGGAATAAGGCATTAGAAATGTTGGGTAAAACCTTATTGTCAGCCGAACAATCAATCCTGGAGACAGGCGGTATTGTGGCATTAGTGGGCCCAACAGGTGTAGGTAAAACTACAACAATAGCAAAACTAGCGGCTAACTATATTTTAAAACACGGTACAGGTTCGGTAGCGCTTATTACTACAGATAATTATCGTATTGCTGCACATGAACAATTACACACATATGGCCGAATTCTCGATGTGCCAGTTAGTGTTGTAGCTAATAACCAAGAGTTGCATCGCGAGATTAACAGTTTTTCGGATAAGCAGCTAATATTAATAGATACAGCGGGGATGAGTCAGCGGGA
>JAUXDP010000183.1 GCA_030618325.1 Methylococcaceae bacterium
TAAAGGTTCATTCTCAAGCAAGCGACCTTTAATTTCATTCTGCATAGGCTTAATTAGACATGCGCTCATGATGAAAATATCTCTTCTAATTGCTGAGGTAACAATGCCGCGATCCTGCCAACATTTCCTGCCCCCATAGTCAGCACCACATCATCTGGCTCAACTATACCTGCCAGAATTTGTGCCAAATCTTCATGATTTTTAACAAACACCGGATCTACCTGCCCCCGCATCCGAATAGCCCCTGATAATGTCTTTGCATCTGCTCCGGCAATCAACTCCTCGCCAGCAGTGTAAACATCCAGTAATACCAAAACATCAACGCTGGATAAAACTTGCACAAAATCTTCAAATAAATCATGGGTTCTGGAATAACGATGCGGTTGAAAAACCACGACAGAACGTCGCTCAGGCCAGGCTTGATGCAAGGCTTCCAATGTTGCCTCTATTTCCCGGGGGTGATGCCCATAATCATCAACCAAAGTGATCTTGCCATCCTGCATTTCAATATCACCGTTAACCTGAAACCTTCTGCCAACGCCATGAAATACCGACAAGCTTTGGACTATCGCTGCATCCTCTATCTCTAGATTACTGGCAATAGTAATTGCGGCTAATGCATTCAGCATATTGTGCCAACCCGGCATATTCAAAGTCACCTTTAAATCTTGATCCTTACCACAGCGAACTACATCAAATTTGGTTACCATGCCTTCCTGCTTAATATTGATCGCACGCACATCGGCATCTTCATGAACACCATAGGTTTTTATCGGTGTTGCTAATTCTGGCAATACTTCCCTGACTCCAAGATCATCAAGGCACATCACCGCCAAACCATAGAAGGGCAGGTGATGTAAAAATTCGATAAACGTTTCTTTCAGCTTCTGATAACTGCCGCCATAAGTCGCCATATGATCCTGATCAATATTGGTAACGACTGCAATCATAGGTTGTAAGTGCAAAAATGAAGCATCACTTTCATCGGCCTCGGCGACTAGATAATATCCACCCCCCAACTTTGCATTAGTTCCGGCACTATTCAATCGACCACCAATAACAAAGGTTGGATCGAGTCCACCTTCTGCAAGAATACTCGCAACCAAACTGGTTGTAGTGGTCTTGCCATGGGTTCCTGCAACGGCAATGCCAAACCGGAAGCGCATTAATTCTGCCAGCATCTCAGCTCGTGGAATAACCGGAATTCTTTTTTGCAGGGCTCGCTCAACTTCAATATTGCTGCGGTCAACAGCACTCGATGTCACCACAACATCCGCATTTTCAACATTCTCAGGGTGATGACCAATAAAGATTTTTAAGCCTTTGTCTTCTAGTTGTTGTGTAACGGCACTGGCTTTAATATCTGACCCGGATACCTTATATCCCAGGTTCGCCAACACCTCAGCAATACCACTCATACCAGTACCACCAACACCAACAAAATGAATAGATTCAATGCCGCCAAATCTTTGTTTAGCAACTTCAGTCATGTTCTGATTCATTGCTTTGCCTCTTTTATACAGGCCTGGGCGACTGCTTCCGTAGCATCCAATCGGGCACATTCCCGGGCTGCTTTGGACATTCCCTCAAGGCTATTTTTAATGTCTCTAACCTGTTCAGCCAACAGACTCGCATTTAGTTTTTCCTGTGATATCAAAACTCCAGCATCGGCTTCTTCCAGAAATCTGGCATTTGCAGTTTGATGATCGTCAACTGCATGTGGAAAAGGAATTAATATTGAGGGTAAACCCGCTGCTGCCACTTCACTAATAGTCATCGCTCCAGCTCGGCAAATAACTATATCTGCCCATTGATAAACGGAGACCATATCATCAATAAATGCCATCACTTCTGCTTTCACACTGTTATCGGAATAAGCTTTCTGCACTTGGTTAAGCATTTTAGTTCCAGTTTGATGCTTGATTTCAACATCACCCATTTTTGTAGCGGCTTCTGGTACTACCTGATTCAAAATCTGCGCACCCAAACTCCCACCAACCACCAAAACCCGTAATGGTCTTGCAACCGAAAAATCACTTTTCTCTTGAATATTGCTAAACGCTTTTCTCAATGGATTACCGGTACAAATTGCATTTTTTTGTTTTTTAAAGCTCGCTGGAAATGCCTCCAGAATGGTACTGGCTAATGCAGACAATAATCGATTAGTGGTTCCTGGAACACGATTTTGTTCATGAATAACTAGTGGAATTCCCAATAATTTAGCCATCAACCCACCAGGACCTGCAACAAAACCTCCCATGCCCAATACCACATCGGGGCGACGCATCTGTAACACTTGCATAGCTTGTTTACATGCTGAAAACAACATAAAAGGTGCTTTTAAAAAAGCCAAACGACCTTTCCCTCGCAAACCTGAAACTGACAGCCAATCTATTTCAATATCGTTTTCAGGAACGACCCGACTTTCCAAACCTCTCTGGGTGCCTAACCAACTTACTTGCCAACTTTTTTCCTGGAGATTCTGCGCAACTGCCAAAGCCGGGAACACATGCCCTCCAGTACCTCCGGCCATAATCATAATCCTGTTGCCCATGCCGCGTTTCCTTTAGGTGTATTGGCTTGAATTTCTGTAATTTCACTATTCACTCTGAACAATAAAGAGATTGCCGAGCACATAACAATCATGCTGCCGCCACCATAACTCATCAAAGGCAAGGTTAATCCTTTAGTTGGCAACATCCCCATATTCACACCCATATTAATAAATGCCTGGAAACCAAACCAAATACCCAGACCATAAGCAACATAAGCAAGAAAATCCTGATCCGCCTTTTCAGCTTTCAGTCCAATCACAAAAGTACGCCAGACTAACATCGAATATAGAAGGATGACGGACACTACACCAAGCAATCCAAGCTCTTCACTGAGTACAGAAAATAGAAAATCGGTATGTGCTTCAGGTAAGTAAAATAATTTTTGTAACCCTGAACCAAGACCCACACCTAACCACTCCCCTCGGCCAAAGGCAATTAATGCTTGCGTCAACTGGAAACCAGAATTTAAAGGGTCCGCCCACGGATCCAAAAAGCTGACGACCCTGAGCATTCGGTAGGGTGAGAAATAAACCAGTAAACCTGCCAGAATTGCTACCGCAAATAGTAAAATTACAAATTGCCATATTCTGGCACCGCTAATAAACATCATGCCCAATGCGATAGTTAAAATCACAACAGCCGAGCCAAAATCGGGCTCTTTTAATAACAAGAAACAAGAGAAGGCAAATAATAATAATGGCTTGACTAAACCGTGAGCAGAAGTACGCACGGACTCTTTGTATTTAGTAACGTAACCCGCCATATAAATAACCGTGGTCAATTTAACTATTTCTGAGACCTGTATTCTTAACCCTCCTAACGACAGCCAGCGAACACTTCCATTTACTTTAATACCCACTCCTGGAATCAAAACCACAACCAGCAAACCTAAACCAGCAATGAACAACCAGGGTGAAATTTTTTGCCAAAATGTCATGTTAATCATCAAAATAATCGCTCCAGCAATTAGCCCTAAACCTATATGAAGTAATTGACGCAGAGGATAATGAAACGCGTTGTTATAGACCTTTGCGCCTAAATGTAAGGTTGCGGAAGACATTATGATAAAACCCATCGCAAGTAACCCAATAAGCACAGACAGCAATAGGGGGTCGGCTTTGATACGATCTATAATAGACACCATAGCCTCCTTGCCTCTCATGCCGCTAACCCTTTAACAGCTTCAGTGAACAGCCTGCCGCGTTCCTGATAATTTTCAAACTGATCCAAACTTGCACATGCCGGTGATAACAAAACACAATCACTGGTTCTGGCAAGTCCTGAGGCAATTTCAACAGCCTCTTGAATTGTTGCTGCGGATTTAACCGGTACTGTTTTATCCACTATTTGACGTATTAATTTTGCATCTTTCCCCATTAGCACTACGGCTTTGACCTTGGCTTTTATTATCGGAGCCAAATCGCGCATATCAGCGCCTTTAGCATCACCTCCGGCAATCAGAACAACTTTTTGATCAACCCCTTTCAATGCTGCTACACAAGCACCAACATTGGTGGCTTTGGAATCATTAACCCAGGTTACACCGTTGATTTCTGCAACTGACTGCATCCTGTGCTCCAGACCCTGAAAGCTTTTCAATGCCATCTGCATTGCGGTATCCTTTAACCCTATTGCCCTACCCAGCGCCCACGCAGCCAGTGCATTGGCAATATTATGTGTACCAAATAAAGGTAATCCTTTAGCTGGCATTAGACATCGACCATCTTCTGCCAGGCAATCTTGCTCAATATTCAAATAAAAGTCTGCAGAATTTTTTAGGCCAAAAGTCAAAATCTCCCGATCAGATTCAATCATGCCGATCACTATCGGATCGTCAGCGTTCAGTACCATCACTCCTCGGCCATTAAATATTTTTTGTTTTGCTTCTGCGTATTCCTTTACGCCTGAGTAACGATCAAAATGATCCTCTGTAACATTTAATACTGTTGCAGCGACTGCCTCCAGGTTTTCCATTCTTTCCAATTGAAAACTGGATAACTCCAACACATAAAGTTCTGCTTCCTGAGCCAGTAAATCTAATGCCGGGGTTCCTAAATTTCCTCCAACAGCAACTTTTTTGCCGTCAGCTTCTGCCATTTTTCCCAACATAGTGGTCACTGTGCTTTTACCATTTGATCCGGTAATGGCTACAATAGGTGCCGTCACTGAACAGGCAAATAAATCGATATCACTGATTAAGTGAACACCTTTTCCTATCGTTTTTTGAATAGCTGGCTCTTGAAGCGATACTCCAGGGCTGACCAGAATATGGGTCGCAATAGCAAAAGCGGCATCATCAAATCCACCCGTAAATACTGCCGTATCTGGCATTTCTATCAATAATTCACGATTCATCGGAGGATTATCACGACTATCAACCATAGCGAACTTGATGCCCATTTGCGTCAAAAATCGTGCAACTGAAAGCCCTGTTTGACCTATTCCTACAATCAACACTTTCGCTGATTCCGGCGCCAATCCAAATGTTGTTGCTAATTTTTTGCAAACAGATGCATTATCCATAACTTATCTCAACTTCAATGTTGCCAATCCAATCAAAACCAAAATCACGGTAATAATCCAAAATCTGACTATCACTCGTGGTTCTGGCCACCCTTTCAGTTCAAAATGATGATGAATAGGCGCCATTCGAAAAACACGTTTCCCTGTCAGCTTGAACGAAATCACTTGAACAATGACTGAGGCAGTTTCCATGACAAATACTCCACCCATAATCATCAGTACAACTTCCTGCCTCACTAAAACTGCCAAAACACCTAAAGCTGCGCCTAATGCCAAAGCGCCAACATCACCCATAAAAACCATGGCTGGATAAGTGTTAAACCACAAAAACCCCAGCCCCGCACCAATCAAAGTTGCGCAAAATACAAATAGCTCACCGGAGTTTGGTAAGTAAGGTATTGCTAAATATTTCGAAAAATTTACATGTCCAGATAAATAAGCAAAGATACCTAATGCTGCAACGACCATTACCGTTGGCATAATAGCCAGACCATCCAAACCATCCGTCAGGTTCACAGCATTGCTGAAACCAACTATAACCAGCCAGGTTAAAACTATATAGGACCAACCCATATCAATGCTGACACTTTTGAAAAACGGTACAATAAATTGTGTTTCTGCCGGTAAAACTGCCGATTTGTACAGAAACACAGCTGCAGCTAAGCCTATCGCAGATTGCCAGAAAAACTTGGCTTTTGCGGATATACCATCACTATTACCCAGCTTGATTTTTTTATAATCATCAATGAACCCGACCACACCGAAAGCCATCGTAACCAGCAATACCACCCAAATATAACGGTTTTCAAGATCGGCCCAAAGTAAGGTGCTGAAAGCAATAGCAACCAGAATCAAAGCACCCCCCATAGTCGGAGTCCCGGCTTTATCATAATGGCTTTCCGGTCCATCTTGCCGAACATTTTGGCCAATATTTTTGTTACTTAGAAGGCGGATCATAGTCGGGCCAACCACTAGTGAAATAATCAACGCCGTTAAAGCGCCCAGGATAGCTCTGAATGTCAGATAATAAAAAACCCGAAAGCTGGCATCGAAATTAATTAAATAATCGACTAAATAAAGCAGCATGGTTACACCTTCCCTTCCGTGAGCAGGGAGTTGCCCGTGAATAAGTTGAGCATTATCGCGTTCAGATTTGGGTCAGAATTGGTCGATCTGATTGAACAAAACCGCAGACGTAGCAACAAGCTACGTTGAGGATTTTGAGATTGAAGATCGGCCAAAGATGGCCTGAAGATGAGATGC
>JAUXDP010000002.1 GCA_030618325.1 Methylococcaceae bacterium
TGTGTAATTTTTCGGCCGAATCAGGATTGTCTACAATAGAAATTATTTCCAGTTTTTTATCCAGGGCACGGGCAGAAATAGTCAGGAAAATATTTTCTGAATCCTCAGGGAAAAAGCAAAATAGGACATTAATGTGGTGTCCAATGCCGACTTCTTCAAGGTTGGCATCCACAAGGTAATCGGTGGCAATTGCTGTAAAGCCAAGATCCGCAGCAGAATTCATATTGCTCTCATCTTGATCTACCACGACAATTTCGTGCTGTTTTAAATCAAGGTATTTAATTAACTCAAATGACATTGAGTTATATCCGAAGACAGCGATTTGTTTAACGTTCATTGATGTTGGGTTAGGTTAAAGAGTGCTCTTTTCAATCTGGTCTTTAAAATGGTCAATACTATATTCCCGACCTAATAGAACCAGGATATCACCATCTTGCAAATGAAATTCACCCGTTGGATTAAAATAAAAGTGTCGATTTTGTACCTTGTAGCGGTTGCCGTGTTTGCAATGTAACGGATTGCTACTGATGATGCCAATTAGTGTTAGGCGACGCTGTTTAAATCCCACTTGCTTAATTTGTATTCCATCCATATCAGAGTCTTTAGGAATCAAAATAGTTTCCATTAAGATATGTTTTTCTTCACTTAATATGCCTAATATAGCCTGAGATGCGACAGGTTGCCCCACATATTCGGCTGCTAGCAAACCCGCAATTTCAAAAGGTTGAACGACAAAATCGGCGCCTACCTGTTTCATTTTTTTTGCATTTTCTTGGTGATTGGCCCGGGAAATGATTTTTATATTCGGGTTTAAATGACGGCTGGTTAAAGTCACATAGACATTCGTGACATCATTTTCTGTGGTACAAAGTACGGCTTTAGCGCCATTATTGATCCCTGCAAGTAGCAAAACATCATTTTTACTGGCATCATTTTGTATTACCAGGCAGCCTTTTTTTCTTGCCACAAGAGCGTTTTTTTCGCTGCTGTCAATGACAACAAATGGTTGTCGGTCTTTTTCCATTTGCCGAGCAATTTCTTGGCCAACCCGACCAAATCCACAGAGGATGATAAAATCTCTTTGTTTCTCGACTTCTGAGTAAGTACGGCTTTCTTCCAATTCCCCCATTTTCTCAGTGAAGGCGGTGACAATAATTGAGGTAAAGAAAGCTAATACCCCTAGGCCAATGATAATAAGTGCTAAGGCAACTATTCTACCGCCAGGGGTCTGAGGGGTAATGTCGCCATAACCAACCGTTGACATGGTAACTACCGACCAATAAAGGGCGTCAAATAAATGTCTGATACGGCCCCCTGCGGGCTCATTTTCAAACATATAAATAGCCGTGCTGGCGATAAACAGCAAAAAGCTAACAAACATAGCAAGGGTTATAAGTTCAAACTTTTTACTGCCCAGAACTTCAGTAAAAAGTTTGATGCTTTGGGAGTAACGGAACAGTTTGAATATTCTAAATATAAGAAAGATTCGAAGAATTCTGAGTGGTCTGTAGCTGGGTAGAATAGCTAGTAAATCGACAATGGCGAAAGGTGAAAATACATATTTTATTTTTTTAGACAGTAGCAGTCCAAGTGGCTTTCTCAAACTGAATTTTATGCCTAAGTATTGAGATTTTTCATATTGTGCAATCAAAATTTTATGGTTGTCAGAATATAACCAGCCACGTAATAAATATTCAGTAATAAATATGGTGACAACAAAATTTTCAAACCACCCGCTAAGAGGGCCGGGTTTATTTTCTATTTCATAAATCAACAAAAAAACACTTAACATGACTAACAGAATCATGAATACATCAAAATAGGACTTGAGGCGGCTGTGTGGGTTTTCCAGTAAATTAAAAATAAACATCTTCGCATTTCTGTAGCGATAGGACGTTTTTAGAAAATACGCAAAACGAATGATTAGCCTGGTTAGCATTTTAAGATGTAAATAGTTTGATTTAGATTTACAGAGAATATGGGTAAATTATTCCAGCCACTCAATAATATGTTCTTCAATTTGGTCAATTTCGGATTCTTTCATTGCATAGCTGCTAATGGACACACCTGCTTCCTTGACTGTTTCAGAACTGCCTGAAACCAGTGGGTGCCATGTGGGCAGGTCTTTGCCATCAGCTAACAGCTTGTATGCGCAAGTTGTAGGAAGCCAAGTGTAGTCTGCAAAATCATGTTGTTTTAAGTCCAAGCAATCAGGTACCAGAGTGCATCTCTCTGTATACCGGGTGCAGCGGCAGGATTTTAGATCAATTAGATCACAGACGACACTGGTGTAGAATATTTTTCCTGTATCCTCATCTTCCAATTTATGTAAGCAACATTTACCGCAGTTGTCACAAAGTGATTCCCATTCTTCTGTAGTCATCTCACTGAGGGATTTTTCTTGCCAAAAGCTCATGGTTGGATTCTTTCCATCAGGTAGCAAAGACAATCCTGGCGAATAACTTGTTCATCCAAAGTCAACATGGATGGCATGGTCTGGCGATTTATTTGCAGCTCAAGGTTGTTGATGCTAAAAAAATCGGTGCTAACATCCTCGCCATGTTCATTTATTGCAGTCAATGGCAGGGGGGTTTGCTGCTTAATCTTACCTAGAGTTGTGCCTGCTGGTATTTCAGTAAAATTCATCCATTCAAGATCGGTGTTTAACATTAGGCTTGCCTGGTTTTGGAAGCTAAAATCAATATTATCTTTTATTTTGACTCGGGCGACTGTGTGAAATAAATCGATATTTTTTAGATTTACTGGGTTGTTACTTAATTCTTCTAAATGCAGGATGGTATCCAGAAAATCAAACGCATGCTCAACGCCGTATTTTTGCCCGGGTTTGCCGCATTCTAACGTAACAGCGGGGCAAAATTTGGCAAAAGCATCTGATTGAACACCTTTAGGCCGGGTAAAATAGACTATTAATCTGCTAAAAAATGATGCCAACTGCAAAAAGCAGTTATCTAATTTATTGACGCAGGCGTAATGTGGGTTTAACCCTGTGTTGTTATGTATATCAATACTGGCGAACGTTTGTTTTTGTTTCATGATGGCTACGATTTCTTGAGCAATGTGCGATTCTGGTGTTGGTGGTAGCTCAGTTCCAGGCCAGATGCGGTTGAAATCAGGTTGGTTCGTCAGGTGGCGTTGACTCTGACTTGCCGCCAGAGTATTGCCGAAAAATATGCTTATTGAGCGAGGTAAATTATGGCTTTGGTATTTTTGTAGCAGGGCCTGTAAAGCCAGAAAACCAGTTGGTTCGTTGCCATGTTGTAGCACTGAAATAAACAGCGGTCGTTCTCGTGCTCCAGGTAAATGCAGAAGCGTTGGATTTGGTAAAATCTTGTGTAGTTCTTCGGGTTTGGCGTCGAGTAATCCATCCGGAAGTGTGTTTTGTTGTTCTAGCTGCATGGTTGCCCTACAGATTCCATTCGCTGACGGGTTTGCCAGAGCATTGGTTTTGCCAATATTGGTGGGTCATAGTCTTAAAGGTTGCCTGGTTGTTTTGCATAAATTCAACTTGCCATCGACTGCCGGTTTGTTTGTTACTAATACGCTGCATGATGATTTCCAGAAAGTCTTCGGTATCGCGGGTAGAAATGCCGAATGATTTTAAACCTAACACCGCTCTGGGTAATAGTTCAATTTTTAATAAATCGAGTAGTCTTTGTTTGTTGCCATCAAACCAGATGATTGGGCTATCTATGCCATAACGTGCGGCCTGATAGAAATTATCTTTGGCTTGTGAGAAAGGCAGGGGGACTTTTTGACTGGAAATGATTTCGTCACAAATATTTTTCGCTAAACCATAGTAAAAAGCGGCGTTGGCGATAGCATCGATAGTTGATGGTCCTGCTGCTGGAGCGCGATGTTCTATTCGGATGTGCGGTGTGTCATCGTCATCAAAGCCAATTAACGGTCTATTCCAGCGCCAGATGGTGCCATTATGTAGCCGGAGATGATTAAATTGTTCAGGGGTACTATCAAAATGCTCGGGTAAGAGCACCGGAAAATGTTCCAGATTTTCATTGAAACATTCAAAAATGGACTGCCTGGCATAATCAGAGCCAAAACTGACTCGTTTTAACGGACCGTGGGCGGCACCATCATAGCCACCCGTTTCGATCGCTTGCTCAAACAAAGGAATTCTTGATTCTTGCCAGAGATTTTTGCCAAATAAATAGGGTGCATTTGCACAGACAGCAACGACAGCTGCCGAAGCAATAATTGAAGCATTATAATAGTGATGGGCAATTGCTAGTGGGACCTGTGTGTGGATTTGCAGCGATGTCGTTGCTGATTCGAGCATGACATCATGATGGTCAAATTTTAAATGCTCATTTCCGGTTATTTCCAGATGAATAGGCTGTCCTCTGGAAAGGAGAATTTGTTCATTGAGTGCGTGGTAGCGATTCATGTCTGACATGTTGCTAAGACACAGGTCTGATTGTTTTAGTGTCGGCAATGTACCAATCATAATTAAATGAGACTGCATGTCTTCCGCATGTTGAGAGGCGTGATTCCAGGTGTGATTTAAGCTTTTCAGCAAGTGACTAAAGACATTTCCCGCTAAGGGTAGTGCTGGGCTATTTAATTCAATATTAAATTTGGCCAGCTCAGCGCAAGCTAAAGGTTCATTGAGTGAGGTGAGATATTGATTGTTTATGGGTGCTGCTTGCATTTCTTGGTTAACTAACCAAGCCTCAATTTCAAATCCTGCAGTTGGTGGGGCTGTAGAGCAGGCATTATTTTCGATGAGTTGTTTAAGGAGTGTGGTTTCCTGTTGTAAGCTTTGGTAAAAGCGCTTAAAATCGCTGTTGTCATATTTAATGCGGTTAATTTCCTGGCCCATAATAAAGTCTAACGCGGTTGAAGTGCTGTTGATACAGTAGTCTTTAATTGATGCTCTTAGGGCGGTGCGGATACTTCGCGCGGCCACGGATGCGGATTTCTACCAGCTTATTTTTGCCGATGTCTGTGTTGCTGAAACAGTTGCGTAGCCTGCTATGCGCCTGTTTCAGCGCCTTGCTCTCGACAAAAATCAGCTCGCTATAAATTCCGCATCCGTGACCGCGCGAAGTATAATACATCAAAGACAGGATAAAGGGAAAAGCCAGAATTAACGTTATTTTTGACTTATGTCATTTTGGAAGAGAATGAAAATTGACATTTACACGCATTCTGTTTTAAAGTGCCCTGTTCTCATTATTGTTTAAATAACAGATAAATACAACAACTAAATTGGAGTAAATAACATGGCAAAACCATTGATACAATTAGCAATTGACTCTTTAGATTTCGATCAATCAGTAGCATTGGCAGATGAAGCTGGTCCTTACGTGGATATTTTGGAAATAGGCACACCCTGCGTTAAAGCAAATGGATTGAAGCTGGTTAAAGAACTAAAAAAACGTTTTCCAGATAAATTAATATTGGCAGACCTTAAAACTATGGATGCTGGTGAGTACGAAGCTACACCATTCTATGAGGCGGGTGCGGATATTTGTACAGTTCTGGGTGTTTCAGGTTCTGCGACGATTGAAGGTGTCGTAAACGCGGCGAAAGCGAATAATGCTGAAGCCCAGGTAGATTTGATTAATGTGCCTGACAAAGCTCAGTGTGCAAAAGATTCAGCTGGAGTAGGTGCGCAAATTATTGGAATTCACACCGGTCTTGATGCGCAAGCAGCAGGACAAACCCCATTTGGTGATTTATCGGATATTGCTGGCTTGGGTTTGGATGTTAAAATTTCAGTGGCTGGTGGCATTAAACCTGATACTATTCAGCAAGTTGTAGATTCTGGCGCCAATATCATTGTAGTCGGTGCAGCAATCTATGGTGCTTCTTCGCCAGCAGCAGCAGCGGGTGAAATTCGTCGTTTGGTAGACGCGGCATAAACAGCAACTCATAAGTTCTTCGTAGACAAGGTTCGAGTATTCTGTAAGTGATTGAACCCTACTAAAATTATAATTAATGTAGGCTTTCAGAATGCCCGGGCTATCTAAAATAGGAAAATATCAAAGACTATTAGGGAAGGGCTTACACAGCGTGTCTGGGCATTGATGATTGGAGAGGGCGGAAACACCGCTACTTAACGGTATTTGATATATAACAATTCGATGTTCAGTTCTGATGCATTGAAAATGTCTAGCATTGACAGCGGCTTTGTTCTGTTTTAAAGTGAGCAGTCCGCATTATTATAATTTATAAACATTTTATTTAACTGGAGCACAACAACGATGGCAAAACCATTAATTCAACTGGCAATTGACTCATTAGATTTCGATCAATCAGTAGGCTTGGCTGAGCAAGCGGGTCCTTACGTAGATATTTTGGAAGTAGGTACACCTTGTGTTAAAGCAAACGGTCTTGCTTTGATAGAAGAATTGAAATCACGTTTCCCAGACAAATTGATATTGGCAGACCTTAAAACTATGGATGCTGGTGAATACGAAGCCACACCATTTTACGCAGCAGGTGCTGATATTTGTACAGTTCTGGGTGTGTCAGGTCTTGCAACTATTGAAGGCGTTGTAAACGCGGCAAAAGCACATAATGCTGAAGCACAAGTTGATTTGATCAATGTTCCTGACAAAGCGCAGTGTGCTAAAGATTCTGTTGGCGTAGGAGCACAAATTGTCGGAATTCATACCGGACTTGATGCGCAAGCTGCAGGACAAACCCCGTTTGGCGATTTATCAGATATTGCAGGTTTGGGTTTGGATGTTAGAATCTCAGTTGCCGGTGGTATTAAACCTGCAACCATTAAACAAGTAGTAGATGCTGGCGCTGCCATCATCGTCGTGGGTGCAGCAATCTATGGCGCACCATCTCCTGCAGAGGCTGCACGTGAAATTCGTGAGCTGGTAGATGCTGCTGCAGGGGCATAACACGATGTTTCAGGAACAAAATCAGCAGCTGATAGTAGAAAAGATTTCAAAGATTCTTGATGCCACAGATCCAAAGCATGCTGAGAAACTGACAGAAATGCTTGATGGTGCCAAAAAGATTTTCATATCAGGTGCGGGTCGTTCAAAGCTTGTCGGTAACTTTTTTGCTATGCGTTTGATGCACGGTGGATACGATGTCAGTGTTGTAGGTGAAATCGTTACCCCGAGTGTCAAGGCAGGTGATTTGCTGATTATTATCTCAGGCTCTGGAGAAACCCAACAGTTAATTGCCTTTACTAAAAAAGCAAAAGATATCGGCGCAAAAATTATGCTGATATCCGCTAAAAGTGATTCAACGATTGGTGATCTGGCTGATGGCGTTTTTCAAATCGGAAAGTCTGAGCTCTATTCAAAAGTGAAAGGCATGCCGATGGGGACAGTTTTTGAACTGTCTACCTTATGCTTCTTGGAAGCATTAATTTCCCATGTTATTTGGGAAAAAGGTATCCCTGAAGAAGAAATGCAATCCCGGCACGCCAATTTAGAGTGATGCTTGAAGAATGAGTGGTCATTGAGCTCACTCATTCTTTTTCATATAGAATCAAGTCACAGATACAATCAATGGCTATACATAAGCCTAGCCTGATAAACCTAAAAAAATAACGAATGAGGAGAAGAATATGCCTTCGCGTCGAGATTTAGCAAACGCTATACGCGCATTGAGTATGGACGCTGTCCAGAAAGCCAATTCAGGACATCCTGGAGCCCCAATGGGAATGGCCGATATTGCTGAAGTACTATGGAACGACTACTTGCGGCACAACCCCACTAATCCAAAATGGCCTAACAGAGACCGCTTTATTTTATCGAATGGTCATGGCTCAATGCTCTTATACTCCCTGTTGCACCTGACGGGATATGAATTGCCGATGGAAGAACTAAAAAACTTCCGGCAGTTGCATTCTAAAACCCCAGGACATCCTGAGTACGGTTATGCGCCAGGCATTGAAACGACGACAGGCCCATTAGGACAGGGGGTCGCTAATGCCGTCGGTATGGCAATGGCTGAGCGCACCCTGGCTGGACAATTCAACCGGCCCGGACACGAAATTGTAGACAACCACACTTATGTGTTCTTGGGTGATGGCTGTTTGATGGAAGGGATTTCTCACGAAGTATGTTCTTTGGCTGGCTCCATGGGGCTAGGTAAATTAATTGCCTTTTATGATGACAACAATATCTCAATTGATGGTGAAGTCCGCGGCGAGGGAGATTCTACAGGCTGGTTTTTAGATAATACTCCTAAACGCTTCGAAGCCTATGGTTGGCATGTTATCCCTGTTGTTGACGGGCATGATGCCGATGCAGTGAAAAAAGCAATTGATGAAGCTCGCGCGGTTACAGATAAACCTTCTATAATTTGTTGCCAAACAATTATTGGTTGGGGTTCTCCAAACAAGCAAGGCAAAGAAGAATGTCATGGTGCTGCATTAGGTGATGACGAAATTGCACTGGTCCGTAAAACTATTGGCTGGTCACATGCTCCTTTTGAAATACCACAAGACCTATACGCAGGTTGGGATGCTAAAGGTAAAGGTTCAGATGGTGAATCATCTTGGAATGAAAAGTTTGCAGCCTATAGCAGTGCACATCCAGAGTTGGCTGCCGAATTTGAACGTCGTATGGCAGGCGATTTACCAGGTAACTGGGAAGAACAGGCTAATGCTTTTATTGCTAGCGTGAACGAAAAAGAAGAAGGAATTGCCAGTCGTAAAGCATCACAAAATACACTTAATGGATTTGGTCCTTTATTGCCAGAACTGCTTGGTGGCTCCGCGGATTTAGCAGGTTCCAATTTAACCTTATGGTCTGGTTGTAAAGATGTTAATGCCCCAGGACATGATGGCAACTACGTTTACTACGGTGTACGTGAGTTTGGTATGTCTGCTATGATGAACGGTGCTGTTTTATATGGCGGGTTTAAACCATACGGCGCAACCTTTGAAATGTTCTCTGAATATGCGAGAAATGCTCTGCGTATGGCGGCATTAATGCAGATTCCCACCATTTTTGTTTACACGCATGACTCAATAGGATTGGGTGAAGACGGACCAACGCATCAACCAGTTGAGCAAACAGCAACTCTACGATTAATACCTAATATGCAGGTATGGCGTCCTTGTGATGCTGTAGAGTCGGCAGTATCCTGGAAATCAGCAATTGAACGCAAAGATGGTCCTTCGACCTTAATTTTTTCGCGTCAAGGCTTGCCACACAACCCACGTACATCAGCTCAAATTGAAGCAATTGCTCGCGGTGGATATGTTTTAGTTGACAGTGATGGTCAACCGGACGTGATCATTATCGCAACTGGGTCAGAAGTCGATCTTGCAGTCAAAGCAGCGGCTGAGCTCAAGGGCAAGAAAGTTCGTGTAGTATCAATGCCATCCACTAATGTTTTTGATGCTCAAGATGAGGCTTATCGTGAAAGCGTATTGCCGGCAGCTGTTACAAAGCGAGTTGTTGTTGAGGCCGGTGTGACAGATACCTGGTGGAAATATGCAGGTAGTAATGGCAAAGTATTAGGGTTAGATCGCTTTGGTGAGTCTGCTCCGGCGGGAGCACTCTTCAAAGAATTTGGCTTTACTGTGGAAAATGTCATTAAACAAGTTGAAGCTGTGCTTTGATCTAAGTTTAATAAACATTGTCACGAGCTAATATATTTCGCGCCGCTATAAAAACCAAACGTTAGCGGTGTGAAATATCAGCAAACAAGCATATGGCTCTTTGAAATATAGAATTCTATCTAATATTAGGAGACAATTTAAAATGAAAGTAATATTGAATGTTTTTCTTATGGGGCTTGTGCTTACGAGTTTCATGGCTAAAGCAGATGATTACCCAGCGGCAAATTTTCAGCCAAAAGTACTCTACAGTGATGCTGACTACAAGCCACCCGTTTCTGCAGCACCAAGTAGTAGCGCTACTACTGAATCAGCAGTTTCAGCTGATGATTCAAATTATCCTGCGGCGAATTTTCAGCCAAAAGTTCTTTTTTCTGATGAATCAGCTACAAGTTCATCAAAACCAAAAGTAAAAAAGATAGTTAAGAAATCTGCTCCTGCTAAAGACAGTTCTTCTTATACTAAACCTACCGCAAGTCCCAGTATCACACCACAAAAGGAAGAAGATTCATCAATGATATTATTGCTTGGGTTGGTTGTTTTGGGTGTGGCGGGATTTGTGTATACCCAAAAAACCAAAAAGCCGGCTAAAGTTGCTAGACGCAGAGCAACCTACAAACGTGTGGTTGTTGCTAGTTCACGTGCAGGCGCATCTGGGGTGACGAAATATCTAAAGGCTAGAGATAAGCCCGTTCGTGCGGCAAAGAAAAAAGTAACGCGGCGCAAACGTAGTCCTGCCAAAAAATAGTCTCTGGTAGAATAACTGAAGTTTAGAAATATCTGCCTGATTTATGACAATCAAATTGCAGATGGTAGGGGTGAGTGGAATAGCTGAAGCATTGATTTGGATATTTCAATCTCAAAAAACAAATTTGAAAATATATTTAGAAGGTACTTGTTATGGCAAAAAATTTATTAGATCAACTAAAGGAAATGACTGTGGTTGTTGCCGACACTGGAGATTTGGAGGCAATAGGAGCATATACTCCGCGTGATGCGACAACAAACCCATCATTGATTACAGCGGCAGCTCAAATGCCGCAATATCAAGGCATTGTTGATGATACTTTAAAAGGGGCAAGAGAAACCTTGGGTGCTGGCGCATCAGCAGGTGATGTTGTTACTCTGGCATTTGATCGTCTGGCCGTTTCATTTGGCTTGAAAATTTTAGAAATTATCCCCGGGCGTGTTTCAACGGAAGTTGATGCCCGTCTTTCATACGATATGGAAGGATCTATTGCTAAAGGTCGTGAGATCATTGAGCAATACGAGTCTCAAGGAATTTCAAAAGAGAGAATACTTATCAAGCTAGCTTCAACCTGGGAAGGCATTAAAGCGGCAGAAGTATTGGAAAAAGAAGGCATACACTGTAATTTAACTTTGTTGTTTGGTTTGCACCAGGCGATAGCATGTGCTGAAGCAGGTATTACTCTAATATCACCTTTTGTGGGTCGTATTCTTGATTGGTACAAAAAAGATACAGGTAAAGATTCATATCCAGCAAATGAAGACCCGGGCGTATTATCAGTAACCGCTGTTTACAATTATTACAAGAAGTTTGGTTACAAAACTGAAGTAATGGGTGCAAGTTTCCGTAATCTTGGTGAGATTACAGAGCTAGCTGGCGTTGATTTGTTGACAATTTCACCTGCTTTACTGGGTGAGCTGCAATCAACTGAAGCTGATTTGCCACGTAAATTAGATCCCGAAAAGGCAGCCGGTGAGCAGATCGAAAAAATAAGTATCGATAAAGATACGTTCGATAAGATGCACGCTGAAAACCAAATGGCTACAGATAAATTATCTGAAGGAATTGAAGGATTTACTAAAGCATTAGTGTTGCTGGAAGAGTTGCTTGCTGATCGTTTGGCAGGTCTGGAAGGTTAGTAGAAGTAGATAAGTTTCTAAATTCCACAATTCATCAGGGAGAGGTATCCTCTTCCGCGCAAGGAAGTCGCAAAACCGAAGTGTAGGTCAATGTACGAAAGAAACCTCAACAAAAAGCAGTTAGTGCTATTTGTTGGGTTTCTTTCGTAAACTCACCCCGATCTACAAACAGATTTTCACAACACCCTCAATATGAAGGGTGAACTATCAAGGTAGGATTAATCCATGTCAGAAAAAATACTAGACATAGTTAAGCCCGGTGTAGTAACCGGCGATGATGTCCAAAAAATATTTGAAAATTGCAAAAAAAATAGTTTTGCACTCCCTGGTGTCAATGTTATTAACACTGACTCAATTAATGCAGTTTTAGAAGCGGCGGCAAAAGTAAAATCTGCTGTTATCGTTCAATTCTCGAATGGTGGAGCTGCATTCGTTGCAGGGAAAGGATTGAAATTAGAAGGGCAGCAATGTTCAATTTTGGGTGCAATATCAGGCGCTAAGCATGTTCATAACGTGGCAGAGCATTATGGTGTTCCTGTGATCTTACATACTGATCATGCTGCAAAGAAATTATTGCCCTGGATTGATGGCTTATTAGATGCTGGTGAAGAGCATTTTAAAGCAACCGGTAAGCCGTTGTTTAGCTCCCATATGCTTGATCTTTCAGAAGAGAGTTTGGAAGAGAATATGGAAATTTGTGGTGAATATTTAAAACGCATGTCAAAAATGGACATGACTTTAGAAATTGAATTGGGTGTTACTGGTGGTGAGGAAGATGGTGTTGATAATACCGGAATGGATCAATCCTTGCTCTATACGCAACCGGAAGAAGTCGCTTATGCTTATGAGCAACTTAGCAAAATAAGTCCTCGTTTTACCATTGCCGCTTCATTCGGTAATGTCCATGGCGTGTACAAGCCTGGTAATGTAAAATTAACACCGACTATTTTAGATAACTCTCAAAAATACGTGTCTGAGAAATTTGGCCTGCCAAACAACAGCCTGACTTTTGTATTTCATGGAGGATCTGGCTCAAGTGCAGCAGAGATTAAGGAATCAATTGGCTATGGTGTAGTGAAAATGAATATCGATACCGATACTCAATGGGCTACTTGGGAAGCCATCATGAATTACTACAAGGAAAATGAAGGTTATTTACAAGGACAAATTGGTAATCCGGATGGCGAAGATAAGCCCAACAAAAAATACTACGATCCTCGGGTTTGGCAACGAGCGGGTGAAGTGGGTATGGCTTCTCGTCTAGAACAGGCTTTTCAGGAACTGAATGCGGTTAATACGCTTTAACTACTTTAATTGGAATGGAGAGCGTTGTAATAACACTCCATTTTGCTACAAGCCATAATTATTATGGCTTGTAGCAAAGATTAAAAATAAGGGTGCTTGCATGTGTCAAAAGCTCGGCCTCAAGCGACCGAGTTTGACAAAGCCTCAGCTGATTTTATTTGAAAACCATTGGTTTTCAAACTTTCCGACTGATGTGTCGGAGGCAAGCCTCCGATTTGCTTCGCGAACAAGTCTTTTAGCAAGAAAATTCTCATTATTTACCACCAAGTAATGATCCCAGAATGCCTCGGACAATTCTTCTGCCGAGCTGACTACCTATACTTCGAGCTGCACTTTTTAGAAATGCCTCACCGGCGCTTTGTCTTTTTCGAGGGCGTTTAGAGGTTTTTTGTTTGGTTTTTTCTTCGGCTTGCTGTTCTGCCCTTTGTTTCAATAACTCGTATGCAGATTCTCGGTCAATATCTTGATCATATTTATTCTCAAAAGGCGAACGAGAAAGTAGTTCGCTTCTTTGGGTATTATTAATGGGGCCAATCTGAGATTCTGGGGGACGAATGAGTACTCTTTCAACAGGTGTTAGGCTGCCATCCGGGTTGAGGGTGGAGACTAGCGCTTCTCCGGTCTTAAGTTCAGTGATAACAGATTCGACATCCAGGTCGGGGTTGCTACAGAATGTTTCAGCAACACTTTTTATTACTTTTCTGTCTTTGGGTGTATAAGCACGTAGGGCATGCTGAATTTTTAAACCTAGTTGCCCCAAAATCTCCTCCGGAACGTCAAGAGAGCTTTGGCTGATAAAATAAACACCAACGCCTTTGGAGCGAATCAATCTGACAATTTGCTCGATTTTATCAATTAATCCCTTAGGAGCATTGTCAAATAACAAATGCGCCTCATCAAAAAACAATACCAATTTGGGTGCTTCTGCATCACCTACCTCGGGGAAAGTTTCAAATATTTCTGAAAGTAGCCAAAGCAGGAAGGTTGCATATAGTCTAGGTGAATTATTGCTCAGATCAGTAGCGTCAAGGATACTGATAACACCATTTCCAGAAAAATCGGTTTTACACAGATCTCCAAGTTGAATGGCTGGTTCACCAAAAAAATTTTCTGCACCTTGTTCTTCCAGAACTAACAGGCGGCGTTGTATGGCTCCCAGGCTGGAAGAAGAAATATTGCCATATTCACCTTTAAGCTCTTTGGCATTCTCGCCCATCCAGATGAGCAGGGATCGAAGGTCTTTTAGATCCAGAAGCAGTAAGCCCTCATCATCAGCTATTTTGAAGCAACTGTAGATGACGCCTGTCTGTGTGTCATTTAATTCCAATAAACTACTGAGCAGTAAAGGGCCAATATCAGAAATAGTGGTACGAACGGGGTGGCCTGTCTGGGCAAAGATATCCCAGAAAACCGCAGGGTTTCCGCGATGTTGAAAGTTTTTAATCCCTATTTTCTCAATTCGTTCAGTAATTTTTTCATGTGGCTTTCCGGCAGTGGTAATACCTGAAAGATCACCTTTAATGTCTGCCATAAAAACAGGTACACCAATTCGGCAAAAGCCTTCGGCTAGAATTTGCAAGGTTACTGTTTTGCCTGTTCCTGTGGCACCAGAAATCATGCCATGTCGATTACCCATTGCGGCATCCATTAGAATTTGTTTGTTATGGCAGCCGCCAATTAGAATTTCCTTCATGATGTCCTCTTGTATTTCAAAGCTTTGGGTTTATTTAATGTTCTGGGCATTTTATCAAATCATTGCACAGAAACTTAAACTTTCTAAATGTATTTAAAACGATTATAATACTGGGTTATCTTGGGCATATTGCTCATCCTTGCTTTACTGTTGGAATTTAACAGAAGGCTTTATAACCAAAAGGAAAAACATGCGACATTACGAAATTGTATTTTTAGTCCATCCTGACCAAAGCTCTCAGGTGCCCGCCATGATTGATAGGTATCGGTCAATTATCGAAGCATCGTCCGGGGTTGTTCATCGGCTTGAGGATTGGGGGCGTAGACATCTTGCATATCCTATCAATAAAATTCATAAAGCACATTATGTATTGATGAATATTGAATGTGATCAGCCAGCTCTTGAGGAACTGGAAAGTGGTTTCAGATTTAATGATGCTATCTTACGAAGCATGACGTTGGTGAAAAAAGAGGCGATCACCGGATCTTCAAAAATCGCAGAAGTGACTGCTGCTGAAAATAAAGCATCTTCTGAAGCGGCAGCGAGAAAAGCTGAGGCGGAAGCGGAAGCAGAAAAAGCCAAAGCAGAAAAAGCCAAAGCAGAACAAGCTGAGGTTGTTGAAACAGAACAAAAAGAGGATCAAGCTTCAGAAGCACCAGAACAAACTGATGAAGTAATCAAAGATGTTTCGGAAGATAGTGAATAACTTTTAGGAATTGTTCAGTTAAAAGTTGGATATACACCCTATATTTTAGATATAAAAGTGAGTTAAAAGATGGCAAGAAATATGAGTAGGAAAAGATTTACTAGCGCTGGTAAAGATGGTCAGGAGATTGATTACAAAGATCTGGATTTATTAAAGGAATATATTACTGACACTGGAAAAATTGTTCCAAGCCGCATTACTGGAGCTACTGCAAAATCTCAAAGACAGTTGGCAACAGCAATAAAGCGAGCACGATATGTTGCTTTGCTGCCGTTCTGTGATGCGCATAAATAAATCATAGGTTTGTATATAAATTATGAGGTTTTTGGCAGACTATATAATGCGAGGAAGATGGCAAGCAGCGGGTGTCGCTTCTGTGCTTGCTTTCCTGTCATTACTTCTGCCGCCGGCTAGTATTTTAAGTTCAGCTACGATTGCCTTGGTTACTTTAAGGCGTGGCGCACATGATGGTGTTTTTGTGTTGTTATTAGCCTGTGCTATTAGTACAGCTCTAAGTTTGCTGTTATTAGGCAATTATCTATTTGCTTTGGTTTACGGTTTTGTTCTTTGGTTGCCGGTTTGGGTTATTTCCATCATTCTTAGGGAGAGTGGCCGGCTAACTTTTGTTTTGCAAATATTAGCTGTATTCGGTGTTATATCCATAGCGATAGTCTATTTTTTCGTAACAGAGCCGGCTGCTTTATGGAATCAGCTTTTGTCTGTAGCTGTTGAGCCTATGCTATCAAGGACAGAAGCGACCGAAACTGAGGTGCACCAAGCAATTACCAATATGGCGCAGTATATGACTGGTATAGCAGCTATGGGGTTTATTTCAGGTTTGTTGCTTGGGTTATTTCTGGGTCGGTGGTGGCAATCCGTGTTATTTAACCCGGGTGGTTTTCGTCAGGAATATCTTGCATTGAGAGCCCAGTCTGGATTTGCCATAGGCAGTGTGTTAGTTGTGTTATTGGCTATTTTTAGTTCTGGAAAAATATCTGAAGTAGCATGGAACATGTCGATTCCGTTGTTTCTGTTTTATATATTTATAGGTACAGCAATTGCCCATACTTTGATTACAGCAATGAAAAATAAACGGTATTTGTTGCCGGTTTTCTATGTTTTACTGTTTATGCTACCCCATGCTCTATTGCCCGTGGCGCTTATTGGTTTAAGTGATTCCTGGTTGAATTTACGTAGTAGAGTTTCAAATCATACCCGTGCTTGAGTGCACAAACTATTTCGGATTTTATCCGAAGAAATATGAGGATTTAAAAGATGGAAGTCATTCTTCTTGAAAAAATAGCTAACCTGGGAGACCTGGGTGATAAAGTAACCATCAAGTCTGGTTTTGCTAGGAATTATTTGGTACCACAGGGCAAAGCTGTTGCTGCAACGGCACAAAAATTAGCCGAGTTTGAACAACGCCGTGCCGAGTTGGAAAAAATCGCTGCTGAAAAATTGGTAGCAGCTGAGAAAAGAGCTGCTGAACTTTCTAAGGTGGTCGTTGAGATAGCTCAAAAAGCTGGTGATGAAGGTAAATTATTTGGTTCAGTTGGCACGCAAAATATAGCTGATGCTATCGTTGAAGCTGGGGCAAAAGTTGAAAAACATGAAATCAGATTACCTGATGGTGTTATTCGACATACCGGCGAATATGAAATAACCATCAATCTTCATACCGATGTTAATGTAGTGTTGCCCATCAAAATTATCCCCGAAGCGTAACTACCATGATTATCGTAACTGGGGGGGCTGGGTTTATCGGTAGCAATCTGGTTTCCGGGTTGAATGAACGAGGTTACGATAATATTTTAGTTGTTGATGACTTAAGCAAGGGTATTAAGTACAAAAATCTTGTAGATTGTCGCATTGCCGATTATTTTGATAAACAGGCTTTTCTTGATAAATTATTGCAAGGCGATTTCAAGAATAAATCAGTAGAAGCTATTTTTCATCAGGGTGCTTGTTCCACGACTACAGAATGGGATGGCCGCTATATGATGGAGAATAATTATCAATACACCAAGCAGTTATTCCATTATTGTCAGACCCATAAGATTCCGTTTATTTATGCGTCAAGTGCTGCTGTATATGGTGGTAATAGGGCGTTTAAAGAGGATCTGTCTTTTGAGGCGCCGCTCAATGTCTATGGCTATTCCAAGTTTCAATTTGATCAATATCTCAGGCGTCATTTATCGACATTGACATCTCAAGTCGTAGGCTTGCGCTATTTCAATGTATATGGGCCAAGGGAAGCCCATAAAGAAAGTATGGCTAGTGTTGCCTATCACTTAAATAATCAGTTATTGCAATCGGACAAGGTTCGATTGTTTGAAGGCTGTGATGGCTATGGAAATGGAGAGCAAGTTCGGGATTTTGTTTATGTTGGAGATGCCGTTGCTGTTAATTTGTGGTTTTTAGATCATCCTGAAATTTCGGGTATTTTTAATACTGGAACCGGTAAAAGTCAGCCATTTAATGACGTCGCAAATGCGGTGATAGCCTATCATCAGAAAGGTGAAATCGAATATATTCCTTTTCCTGAGCATCTGAAAGGATGCTATCAAAGTTTTACCGAAGCTAACCTGGAAAATCTAAGGCAAGCTGGGTGTGACCATCGGTTTAAATCAGTAGAGCAGGGAGTCCAGCTTTACATGGAATGGTTGAATCGATAACAACATAATTTAAGCAGGGTGATGCGTTATCTTTATACTGGCCTGTTTTATCTGCTTACTCCTTTCATTTTTATTCGGTTATTGTGGCGAGGGTTTAAAGCTCCTGCTTATTTGCAGCGCTGGAATGAACGCTTAGGGTTTTATACTTCAACATCCGTTCCTGGAGTCATTTGGTTTCATGCCGTTTCAGTGGGTGAGGCTGAGTCAGTTTTTCAACTGGTCAGAATGGTTCAACTGACGCATCCTAAAGACCGAGTGCTGATTACGACGACGACCCCTACTGGATCTGCCAGAGTGAAAGCAGTCATGGCTGATAGTGTGGAGCATGTCTATTTGCCCTACGATATTCCTGGTCCTTTGGCACGTTTTACAAGGCATTTTCAGCCCAAAATTGCGGTCATCATGGAAACAGAAATTTGGCCGAATTTGTTCTTTCAATGTGGCAAACAAGACATTCCACTACTCATCATTAATGCCCGGATTTCTGAAAAGTCTGAACGAGGCTACAGTAAGCTTCCTAAATTTATTTCTTCGGTATTGGCCAATGTTAATATCATAGCAGCACAAACAAAAATTGATCAGAAGCGTTTTGTCAAAATTGGTGCAATTGAGGATCGGGTTACTACAGTTGGCAATATGAAATTTGATTTGGATATTCCTGCTGCAGTAAGTAATCAGGGGCGGCAATTAAAAGCCGAACTTTTTGATGGTCGTCAGGTTTGGATTATTGCCAGTACTCACAAGGATGAGGAAGAGCCTTTTTTGGAAATCTATAAAAAAATAAAAAAGCATTTCCCGAATTTACTGTTGCTTATTGTGCCTAGGCATCCAGAAAGGTTTGTTGAGGTAAAAAACCTATGCGAAAAAAATCAGCTTAGGGTCGCATTACGAAGCCAGCAGCATCTCTGCTCTTTACAAACTGATGTGTATTTAGCTGATACCATGGGTGAGTTAAAAATGCTTTATGCGGCTTCAGATGTTGCTTTTGTAGGAGGTAGTCTTGCTCCCATTGGTGGGCATAATGTCTTGGAACCTGCGGTTTTGGGGGTTCCTGTTATGTTTGGTCCCTATATGAGCAATTTTAAAGAAATAGAGCAGGGTTTGCTGAGTTCAGAAGCGGCTGTTAAATGTAAGGATGTTGCCGAAATAGAGGAGAAAATCTCTGAATTGCTAGTCAATGAGCAGATGCGTGGAGAAATGACCAAACAAGCCAAAGATTTTGTCCAGAAAAACCGTGGCACTATAGAAAAAATTTACGGTTTAATCGAAGATTCACTTGGATCTATTTGATGTTTATGCTCGGGCACAAACCCAGACATCAACCCGATTCACTCCCGCTTTTTTTAATGTTGCCGCAAGTTCATTGGCTGTCGCTCCTGTAGTCATTACATCATCCAGGATCACAATGTGATCGGCTTTAATAGGGCGGGTAATGGTAAAAGCGTTTCGAAGGTTGTTTTTGCGTCGTTTGGCGGGTAAATCAGATTGTTGCAAAGTATATTTTCTTCGTTGACAGCTAGAATAATCTAATGGAATTTTTAGTTGTTTGGATACTGTGCGAGCAATTTCAAGCGATTGATTGAATCCGCGTTGTCGATAGCGGATGGGATGTAGTGGTACTGGAATAATGAGCTCGGGTAAACCGGGTGTGTTTTGTAATGACTCTGAAATAAGCCTGCCTAAAAGCCTCGAATTTTTGTAGCTGTTATGGAATTTTAAGGCATGAATCAGATAACGCATACCGCTCTGAAAAATAAAAGGTGCGTGGGTTTCATCATAGGCTGGTGGAGAATAGATGCATTTGCCACAAATTTTAGGTGCGCTGATTGATGATTCAAAAGTTTCTCCACAGCGATAGCAGCAGTTAGTATTTTTCTCAAGACTGATAGCGCATGGTTCACATATATCAAAAACATTGCTGCTTAAATTGCATAAAAGGCAAGTTGGTGGAAACACGCGATCCTGTATAATATCGAGCCAGTTGTTTACCATGATTAGTTTCTCAGGTTGACGGTTAATAGTTAGTGGTTAATTAATTTATGATTGGAGAATAGCAAAATGACTGTAGTCCCCACAATTGTACGATTGGACAGTTCGTCATCAATTCGGCATGATTGGTGCCTGGATGAGGTGAATGAATTATTCGCCAAACCGTTTAATGATCTGATTTTTCAGGCGCAAACCTTGCATCGAGATAATTTTGATCCTAATGAAATTCAGATTAGTAGTTTATTGAGTATCAAAACCGGTTCTTGCTCAGAAGATTGCGGTTATTGTCCACAAAGTGCTCGTTATGATGCTGATTTAACGCCAGAAGCATTGATGCCGATTGAGGAGGTTGTTAAAGCCGCGCAACGGGCTAAAGAGCAGGGTGCTTCGCGTTTTTGTATGGGAGCAGCCTGGCGGAGTCCTAAAGACAGAGATATTGAGCGAGTTGTGGAAATGGTTCAGGAGGTCAAGTCTTTGGGTATGGAGACTTGTGTGACGTTGGGAATGCTGACAGAGAAACAAACCGAAGCTTTAAAAACAGGTGGCCTCGATTACTACAATCATAATTTGGATACTTCGGAAGACTATTATTCGGAAGTGATAACGACTCGAACTTATCAGGATCGTCTGGAAACGTTAGAACGAGTGAGAGATGCGGGTATCAATGTTTGCTGTGGCGGCATAGTTGGCATGGGAGAAAGCGATATAGATAGGGCAAAGCTGCTGATGGAATTAGCTAATTTGCCAAAACATCCCGAGAGTGTACCCATTAATATGCTGGTTCAAGTTGAAGGGACGCCATTAATGGGAACTGAAATGCTTGATCCGATCATTTTTGTAAGAACCATTGCAGTAGCCCGAATTTTGATGCCTGAATCGAGAGTCCGCTTATCGGCAGGTCGTACTGATATGAGTGATGAAATGCAGGCACTGTGTTTCCTGGCTGGGGCAAACTCAATTTTTTATGGCGAAAAATTGTTGACTACTGATAATCCAATGACCAGTCATGATCATGACTTGTTCAATCGGCTGGGTGTGTATTCCGGAGGGTCGAGCCACGTATCATAATGACAGGTATTGTTTCTGGTTTTTCTGAACAGCTTGATGAGTTAAAACGCCAGGGCCTATTCCGATTCCGGCATGTCGTTGAGACCCCGCAGAGTATTTTTTTGCACATTGATGGCAAAGAGGTACTTAATTTCTGTAGTAACGATTATCTGGGCTTGGCAAATCATCCTAAGATAATTAATGCCTTCAGGCAAGCAGCGGAGGAGTATGGGGTTGGTAGTGGTTCTGCACATTTGATTTGCGGTCATAATAAAGCGCATCATCAACTTGAAGAGGAATTAGCAGCCTTTACTGGGCGGGAAAAAGCATTGTTGTTCTCAACTGGTTATATGGCTAATCTGGGCGTTATTTCAGCATTGCTCGGTAAAGGAGATGCTGTCTTTGAAGATCGTTTGAATCATGCTTCCTTGCTGGATGGCGGTTTGATTTCAGGTGCCTGCTTTCATCGTTATCAACATGCAGACCCTAGCTCTTTGCAAGCAAAGCTGGGTCGAGATGATTCATGTAAGCGCTTGATTGTGACTGACGGGGTTTTCAGTATGGATGGTGATTTGGCACCCATACCTGAGTTGGTAAAAATAGCCCATGACTCTGATGCGTTGCTAATGGTTGATGATGCGCATGGGTTCGGGGTAATGGGGGGAACCGGTGCTGGTTTGGCCGAACATTTTGGATTAACTCAGCTTGATGTGCCGATATTAATGGGTACTTTTGGTAAAGGCTTTGGGACTTTTGGCGCTTTTGTTGCCGGCTCTGAGGAATTGATAGAAATATTAATACAAAAGGCACGTACCTATATTTATACCACGGCATTACCTCCGGCCATTGCCGAAGCAACCAGAGCCAGCTTGAAACTGGTGGCAAATGAAACTTGGCGTAGAGAGAAATTAAAGCAGTTGTCAGAAAGGCTTAGCAAAGGGGCGAAACAGCTAGGCTTGAATGTGTGTGAGTCACAATCGGCGATTCATGCGCTTATTATCGGGGATAGTCAGCGTACTGTGCAACTTAGTGCGGCTTTGTTGCAAAGAGGTATTTTAGTTAGCGCCATTAGGCCACCTACGATTCCCAAAGGAACTGCTAGATTGAGAATTACACTATCAGCAGTACATGAACCAGAGCATATAGATAGATTACTTGAAGCTTTAGAAAAGGTGGCAATATGACTCGATTGCACACCGAAATTCTTGGTCAAGGCAAAACTATCGTTTTGATACATGGCTGGGCTATGCATAGTGGGGTTTGGCGCAATTTTGCTTTGGAACTTGCCAGGCAGTATCAAGTCGTTTTGATTGATCTTCCTGGGCATGGGCAAAGTGAACCAATTCCGTATTTTGACTTGGAACATCTTAGCGCCGAAATTATTAAGGTTGTACCTGAAGAGCCTTGCTGTTGGTTAGGGTGGTCATTGGGTGCAACGATAGTGCTGGATATAAATCAACGCTTTCCAGAAATAATTTCATCATTAGTATTGCTGGCAGGCAATCCACATTTCACCCAAAGAGAGGGTTGGCCTGGAATAGACAGCGAATTTTTCAAGGCATTCAGGTCAAGTATTGAAAAGAATGGCGATGCTGCTTTACTGCGTTTTTTATTATTGCAACTGGAGGGATCCGATAAGGCTAAAGCGCTAGCCAAAAAGCTAAAACAAGCATTTTTGCAATATGAAATTCCATCGAAGGACACCTTGCTGGATGGTTTGGATATTTTAAGAAATGCTGATTTAAGAATGGCGTTTTCTGCTACTAAATGTCCAGTGTCTTTGATTCTCGGGGAAAATGATGGCTTGGTACCTGTTTCTGTAGGGCAAGTTATGCAAGAAATTCTGTCTGGTAGTCAATTGAATGTTATTAAGGGTGCTGGTCACGTGCCTTTTATGTCACATCAGCAACAAGTAGTCAGGGCAATACAAGGATTTATTAATTAAATGACTGCTGTTTTACAATTAGATAAAATCAACGTTAAACGTTCGTTTGCTAAAGCTTCAGATTCCTATGATGCATTGGCAGGACTACAGAGAGAAATTGGTTTGACTTTACTAAGGCAGCATAAAGTAGCCGAACTCTCTGGTGTTGTTTTGGACTTAGGCTGTGGTACTGGGTTTTTAACTCGTGAATTACAGCTATTTTCTGGGGATAAAACTATTATTGCTATGGATATCGCCATGCCCATGTTGCAGGCAGCCAGAAGCAAATGTGACGTGGCTTTCTCATGTGTTGATATCGAATCTCTCCCTGTTCAAGATAAAAGTATTGATTGGATTTTTTCCAATCTTGCTTTTCAATGGTGTACTGATTTGGTTGGGGTTTTTGAAAATTTTAAACGCGTTCTTAAGCCTGGTGGGAGTTTGGTCTTTTCAAGTTTTGGTCCTCAGACTTTACGTGAACTAAAATGGGCTTGGGCTAAAGTAGATGATTATAGTCATGTGAACAATTTTTTTAGTGTCCAACAACTGCGCGAATTTATGCAGCAGGCGGGGTTGCAAAACATACAAATTGAAAATAGCCGGCATAAGTCTGAATATTCAAATGTGATGGCATTGATGAAAGAGCTAAAAGGGATTGGTGCTCACAATGTGACAGTAAATAGAAAAAAAGGTTTTACCACCAAAACGCAATGGAAAAACATGAATGTAGCCTATGAATCTTTAATGGAAAATGGATATTTACCTGCTACTTTTGATGTGATTTATGTTTCAGGGAGTAATGGTTAATGCAACAAGGTTATTTCATTACTGGGACAGATACAGGTGTTGGCAAAACCTGGTGTTCGGTTGCTTTGATGCACTATTTTATAAAACAGGGTAAATCCGTAGCTGGGATGAAGCCGGTTGCTTCGGGCGCGAGGCGGATAAATGGTCGGTTGATCAATGATGATGCATTATTATTGCAGCAGAATGCATCGAAAAATTTTAGTTATGATATTGTAAATCCGTATACATTTGCAATGCCGGTATCGCCACATATTGCGGCTGAAAAGGTTGGTGAGAGCATTGATTTTTCTCGGATTATAGATAATTTGTGCATTTTGCAAAAATCTTGTGAAATTGTCATTATTGAAGGTGTTGGCGGGTGGTTGGTTCCGCTTGGGCCAAAATTTGGAATCGCTGACTTGGCAAAGCAATTGGGTTTTCCCGTTATCGTTGTAGTAGCTATTCGGTTGGGCTGTATAAATCATGCAGGATTAACGTTCTCTGCTTTACGCGCTGCCGGTGTGTTATGTGCGGGCTGGATTGCTAACTGTACAGAGCAGGATATGCTGTCTAAAGAAGAAAATATTCAAACTATTACCAGGTTTTCCGATGTCCCATTGCTGGGTATTCTCCCCTTTTCTCAGAAGCCAGATTTCGGTGCTCTTGCTTGTCATTTGAAAATATGAGGCGCAACTTACCCTTTTAGGGTGATGGTGTTTTTGCATGTTTTTTGATGTAGATCAAGTTTTGTTAATAAAAAGAGGCGAGTTCCAACAGGCTCACGTTAGAATTCATTTCGGTATGACTAATCAAAATGGTTTTTTATACTTAAAAAAAGATAGTAGTGATGTAGAGGGGGGCATCCGCTTTATTCTACACCTACCCTAATAATCATAAATGAGGAGGAGCCAAAAATGGCTGAACGTACATTTACTGGAAAAATTATCAGCGAAACAGACAAAAATGGAATCATCACCATGGCGAATGATGTTTTTCAGGAGGTTGCAATGTATTCTGAAGACGAGCTGGTTGGAGCCAACCATAACATAGTCCGTCATGATGATATGCCGCGTGCTGCTTTCAATCTGGTGTGGAGTACTATAAAAACAGGAAAAGATATTCGCGCTTTCGTAATTAACAAAGCGAAGAATGGTGACCACTATTGGGTGCTAGCCCACATAACCCCAACGGCAGACGGCTACCGTGCAGAAAGAACCGCGCCAGATCCTGCGATTGTCAAAGATGTGATCGCTCCTCTGTATAAGACGATGCGAGATAAAGAAGCAGAATTTAATTTTAGTAATGAGGGAATGGAAGCTTCAACTCAGATATTGCTTGATGTCTTGGCAGATAAAGGCGTGTCTTATGATGAGTTGATTAATTCTATTGCATAATGAGTTAATTAATTTCATGGTAAATCTAGAGTAGTTCTCAAGGCAAGATAGACGAAGTACTGCTGCTAGACGAAGACGTGGAATTATTTTGTCTTAAAAAGCCGGACACGGTATTCTGTGTCCGGCTTTTTTGTGTTTAAGTAGGTTTTATAGTGTTGCTGTTTTCAAAAGTTTTCGTTAAATAATTGACTGTTGAAATAAAATTTTAAAGACTTGGTTTAATAGATCTCCTTTTTAGCTTAGATTTTTTTAACAAGAAAGCTTTTTTATATACAGAAGTAATAGAACTAGGGCTGCGATTGGAATATTGTAGGATTTTTATGGTATAGAAGGAATTTTTGGGTTAGAATCTATGGGTTTGCTTGATTAGGTCAGTGTTATGCGGGTTTATGGAAGGTAGCTCGTGCTGATTCGAAAATTAGACAGATTTTAAAGAATTTATAACTATAAATTAGGAGATTACTCCGTGATAAAAGCTAGGCAAGTATTAACTAGTATAGCCCTGATGGCGTTCGGCCTGAGATCTGCATATGCGGATTACACCCTTAATTTAGGGAAGGGTGTCACTCAACAAAGTGGTGAAATCTATGACCTTCATATGTGGGTATTATGGGTCTGTGTTTTCATTGGTATAGCTGTCTTTGGGGCAATGTTCTATTCGATTTATCATCACCGTAAATCAAAGGGGCATGAAGCGGCTCAGTTTCATGGAAGCACTAAAGTAGAGATAATCTGGTCAATAATACCCTTTGTGATTTTGGTGGTTATGGCTGTTCCTGCGACTAAACTTGTTTTGGAATTGGATGATGTTCAAGATTCAGAAATGACAATTAAGGTAACAGGTTGGCAGTGGAAGTGGCAATATGAATATATTGATGAAGAGCCTAGTTTTTTTAGTAATCTAGATGCGGCGAGCAATGAAGCGCGCCAAGTTGGCTCTGGAATTGATCCGAGAACCATACCCAATTATCTTTTGGAAGTTGATAAACCTCTGGTTGTACCAATAGACACCAAAATTCGTTTTCTATTTACAGCAGGCGATGTTATTCATTCCTGGTGGGTGCCTGATTTAGGTTGGAAAAAAGATGCTATTCCAGGGTTTATCAATGAGGCATGGACAATAATTGACAAACCAGGTGTTTATCGCGGGCAATGTACTGAATTGTGTGGCCAGGATCATGCTTTTATGCCGGTTGTTCTGGTAGCTTTGGAAAAAGACGAGTATGACGACTGGTTGGATAACTATCCTGAAAATGGGGCAGCCAGTTACCCAGAAGGTACATGGGAGTCAAAAGCTGTTTGTGCTGGGTCTGAATGTACCAAAGATGAGCTAATGACTATTGGGGAGACTGTTTATTCTAATAATTGTGCATCTTGTCATATGCCGGGCGGAGAAGGCTTGGAAGGAACCTTCCCAGCGATGACAGTAAGTCCAATTGTTACTGGGGAGATAGAAAAACAAATTGACCTGATGTTGAAAGGCAAGGAAATGATGCCGGCATTTAACCAAAGTATCACTGATGTTGAATTTGCAGCTGTTGTCACTTATACCAGAAATGCTTTGGGTAACAGTGTCGGGGATATGGTTCAGCCTTCTGAAATTGTTGCGTTAAAATCTAAATAATTAAAGCGTGACCTCCCGCGGGGAGGTAAACGTAATTTATTGACTATTAATAGAGGTATATATTATGTCCGCGGTAGTAACTGAGCACGATGACCACCACGATCATGGCCCCGAAAAGGGAATTCTAAGATGGTTATTTACCACTAACCACAAAGATATAGGTACGCTATATTTAGTGTTTGCCCTGGCGATGTTTTTTGTTGGCGGCACCATGGCCATGATAATCAGGGCAGAGCTTTTTCAGCCGGGCATGCAATTGGTTGAGCCCCAGTTCTTTAATTCCATGACCACCATGCATGCGTTAGTCATGGTGTTTGGTGCAGTTATGCCTGCATTTGTTGGGTTCGCTAACTGGATGATCCCAATGATGATAGGTGCGCCGGATATGGCGTTACCTAGAATGAATAATATGAGTTTCTGGCTTTTGGTTGCTGGAGTGCTGATTCTTGCAAGTACCCTGTTTATGGAGGGTGGTGCTCCAGCTTCAGGCTGGACATTATATCCACCACTGGTTTTACAAACGGGTAATGCATTGCCATTTGCTGTATTTTCAGTTCATTTGTTGGGTATTTCCTCAATTATGGGCGCGATTAATATTATTGCCACCATATTCAATATGCGGGCTCCTGGCATGACTTTGATGAAAATGCCCTTGTTTGTGTGGACCTGGCTGATTACTGCATTTTTGTTGATTGCGGTGATGCCGGTGTTTGCTGGTGCCGTTACCATGTTGTTAACGGATGGGTTCTTTGATACCAGCTTTTTCGATGCGGCTGGCGGTGGTGACCCAGTGTTATATCAACATATTTTCTGGTTCTTTGGGCATCCAGAAGTATACATTATGATTTTACCTACTTTTGGAGTAGCCTCGACTATCATTCCAGTTTTTGCTCGCAAGCCTTTGTTTGGATATAGTGCAATGGTTGTTGCTACGGTAGCGATTGCTTTCTTGTCTTTCATTGTTTGGTCACATCATATGTTTACGGTAGGTATGCCTAAGGCAGGCGAGCTATACTTCATGTATGCGACGATGTTGATAGCTATCCCAACCGGTGTAAAGATATTTAACTGGACGGCAACCATGTGGAAAGGGGCAATGACGTTTGAAACACCCATGCTCTTTAGCATAGCCTTTGTCGTGCTGTTTACTCTGGGAGGGTTTACTGGGCTGATGATGGCTCTATCCCCACTGGATTATCAGTATCATGATACGTATTTTATCGTTGCTCATTTTCATTATACGTTGGTACCAGCCTCTATTTTTATGATCCAGGCAGGAGCCTACTATTGGTTGCCTAAATGGACGGGGCATATGTATGACGAAAGATTAGGGCGTCTACACTTTTGGTTATCTGCAATATCTGTAAATATTTTATTTTTTCCACAACATTTTCTGGGTTTGGCGGGAATGCCAAGGAGAATTCCCGATTATGCCGTGCAATTTGCCGATTGGAATATGATTTCAAGTATTGGTGCATTTATATATGGTGGAAGCCAGCTGTTGTTTTTATACATTGTTATCAAAACAATCAAACAAGGCACAGGCGAAAAAGTAAGTGACGAGGTGTGGGAAGATGCAAAAAAGCATGGCTTGGAATGGACGTTACCATCTCCTGTTCCTTACCATACCTTTACAACTCCGCCAAAAATTATTCCAACTGAACACATATAAAAGATTAATCCCCTTTTTATTAAGGACTCAATAAAGAGGGGTATGATGATGGAAACTAAAACGAAAAATATTTTGACAGTGCTGGTATTGTTTGCAATAGCAATAGCCATATACGTTTATGCAGTCATGAAAGCAGTTTCCCAATGACCGACGAGGCACTTGAACAAAAAAACTCAAAGCTGGTAACCAAATTACTGCTTATTGTTATTGGGATGTTTGGGTTTGGTTATGCCCTGGTGCCAATTTATGATGTATTTTGTGATATCACAGGTCTAAATGGCAAGGTTGCATCGGAGGCAGTAGCTGAAACTAGTTATGAAGTTGATGAAAGTCGTGAGATAACGGTGGAATTTATAACCTCTCTAAACAAAAAAACACCGATGATATTTCGTTCAGAGACAAACAAATTAAAGGTTCACCCAGGAAAATACTATACAGTTAATTTTTTTGCTGAAAATAAAACGGCAAATAATATGATTGCTCAGGCTATTCCGAGTATTTCACCAGGGGCGGCAGCAGAATTTTTTAAAAAAACTGAGTGTTTTTGTTTCACGGAGCAAACTTTTTCTGCACATGAGGGTAAAACTATGCCAGTTCGATTTGTTGTAGATCCCGAACTGCCGGAAAGATACAAAACGATAACACTCGCATATACATTTTTTGATAACACAAAAGTTGTAACAAACTAAAGGGGAAGACTATGTCTGCAAAAGACGCTTATTACATTCCGCAAAAAGCAACCTGGCCTATTCTTGCTACCGTTGGCTTAGCAGTTACTTTAATCGGTTTTGCCAATTATCTGAATGGGTCAAGTATAGGCCCAATATTAATGGTACTTGGCTTACTAATTTTTATCGGTATGCTGGCTGGCTGGTTTACGTTACAAGCAACGGAGAGTGAATCAGGTACCTACAATACGCAGGTAGGAATTTCCTATCGAATGGGAATGATGTGGTTTATTTTTTCTGAGATCATGTTTTTTGCGGTATTTTTTGGGTCACTCTGGTATACACGAAACTTATCGGTACCCTGGTTAGGTGGTGAAGGTGCTGGTCCTGGTCGTGAAACGCAAGAATTTTTGTGGTCATCTTTTCAAGCGACTTGGCCAAGTAACGGGCCTGGTGAAGTGGGTGGTGATTTTGAACCCATGGGAACTTGGGGATTACCTTTCCTTAATACTTTGATCTTATTATCTAGCGGTGTAACCTGTACCTGGGCACATCATGGATTATTATCAAAAAACAGAGACCAATTGATTAAAGGGTTGATGGTAACGGTTGGGTTGGGTTTTTTGTTTGTTAGTTTACAAGCACTCGAATACTACGAGGCCTATCATGAACTGGGCTTAACATTGGGCTCAGGAATTTATGGATCTACATTTTTTATGTTGACTGGCTTCCATGGTGCTCATGTTTGTGTGGGTGCAATTATGTTAAGTACCGTACTATTCCGAAGCTGGAAAGGGCATTTCACTCCGGAAAATCATTTTGTTTTTGAAGCCGCAGCCTGGTACTGGCATTTTGTGGATGTGGTGTGGCTCGGGTTGTTTGTATTTGTTTATATGCTTTAAAATAAGTTTAAACACCTAAAAAAGCGTTGCCTAAATTAAGGCAGCGCTTTTTTTTGTCTAATCGAAAGATCACTTTTACTGGATGTTTTTTGGTTGTTTTCAGGTTGTTGATGTAATCTAGAGCCGATTCCATGAGGTTTGATTAGACCTGTAGCTATTGCAATGAAAAGGAAAATAAAGAGTAAAATAGACAACCCTATACGAAATGTAAGTGCTTTAACTGTTTTTTTAGATTGTTTTTCATGCTTGACTAAATGAAACAACGCTGAACCTAAACTAAAAATAATAGCAACAAAAGCGATGATAATAATGATTTTAACCATAATGATAATAGTGATAATGACGGGACTTTATTTTGGGCTAATCAGAAAATATTGCAATAGCTGATATGAAAATAAATTTGGGTTGTTATACATGCTATTTAGCAGTTTTCCCAGCTTTAGCATTGACTGGTTTATTAACATTACTTATTTCGTTGGGGTTCTGGCAGCTAGATCGTGCTGAGGGGAAAAGGCAGTTACAAGAATTGAACGATGTTCGAGCTGAAGATCAGGTTTTGTCCCTATCGATAAGTACATCGGAAAATATTGATGGATTACGATATAGGAAAGTTGAGCTTAATGGTAGTTATGATGATACCCATCAATTTTTAATTGATAATCAAATAGTGAATGGCAGACCGGGGTATTATGTTGTTACACCTTTGCAACTTCCGAGATTAAATAAAGCAGTGCTTGTGAACCGAGGCTGGGTGCCCTTAAACAAAAATCGCTCGATATTGCCTGATGTCAGCTTTTTAAATACCGGCAACATAACTCTTACAGGCCGAATAAACAAATTCCCGAGTGTAGGTATAAAACTTAAAGGCGCTGATATCCCGACATCAGGGTGGCCGGCTGTGGTCCAGGTTATTGACGAGCAAATTTTGTCTGAACGATTGGGTTATTCATTGTTCGGATTTCAGGTTGAGCTAGATGCCAATATGGATAATGGATATTATCGGAAATGGCATGAAGTTAAACTATTATCTCCAGAAAAACATACCGCTTATGCAGTGCAATGGTTTGCTTTGGCCGTGACTCTGTGCGGATTGTTTTTGTGGTACAGCTGTAAAAAATGCAATGAATAAACAGTTACGAAATAATAGAATATTGATCGTGGTTATATTTGCGATGTCAATTATTCCAGTCATGATTGCCTGGTTAATATTTCATAATCCGAGTTGGTTAGGTGGTCAAACTAATCTAGGCCAGTTGATTATTCCTCCGGTACCTACTGAAAGGACTGATTTTCATGGAATTGATCAATTTTCCAAAGAAAATATGAAGGAATTACCTGGCCATTGGGTCATCATTAATCTCATTCCCAAACAAGAGTGTGCTGCAATTTGTAAGGAAGCTATATATAAAACCAAGCAGTTGCGGTTAATGCTGAATAAAGAGTTGGTTCGTACTCGACGACTAGTAATATTATTGGTGGGTGTAGATGCAGAAGTTGCTAAAAGTTTTTGGGGGACAGATAGCAGATTATTGCGAGCAATGCCTACCAATGATTTAGCAAAAAAATTACTGAAAATTAGAAAAGGGGTTGTGCTAGATGGCATGTTGATGATAATGGACCCATTAGGTAATTTAATGATGCAATATGAGCCAGGGTTTGACCCTTACGATGTAAAAAAAGATCTTAAAAAATTATTAAAAATATCACAGATTGGTTAAGTAGATAAGAATTATGCACAACTAATTGTTACTTAACTCCTAACGGAAAAAACATATGTTTCGAAGTATTACTCTCTTTTGTTTGATTTTAGCATTTACTGTTATCGTATTAGGTGCTTATGTGCGTCTAAGTGATGCGGGTTTAGGCTGTCCAGATTGGCCGGG
>JAUXDP010000218.1 GCA_030618325.1 Methylococcaceae bacterium
TCTCCGGAGAGATTGGATTTAACAAACAGATTTTGATAAGTCGGCTCTATAGACTGGGTGACACCACAAATATTGGAAATCGTTGCCGTTGGCGCAATCGCCATAGTATTGGAATTACGAATACCCACCGTTTTAATCCGGTCACGTAAATTTTCCCAATCGAATGTCTGAGAGTCATCCATTTGCAAATATTTACCTCGGCTTTCCTGCAACATAGTGATGGAATCAATCGGCAGTACACCTTGACTCCAAAGCGAACCTTCAAATGTTGAATAGCTGCCCCGCTCTTCGGCCAGGTCGGACGATGCTTTCAGAGCAAAATAGCTGATCGCTTCCATGGAACGATCGGCAAATTCCACAGCCTGCTCTGACCCATAGGCAATACGCATGGTATATAAAGCATCTTGAAATCCCATTAACCCCAGGCCGACTGGACGGTGGCGTAAATTAGCCTTGCGTGCTTGCGGAACACTGTAAAAGTTGTAATCAATCACATTGTCCAACATGCGCATAGCGGTGTTGATGGTTCTTTCAAGCTTGGACATATCCAGCCCATCTTCGTTAAGATGCGCTGACAGATTAATCGAGCCTAGGTTACAAACCGCAATCTCGCTGTCCGAAGTATTAAGGGTAATTTCCGTACATAGATTGGAACTATGCACCACGCCCACATGCTGCTGTGGTGAACGTAAATTACACGGATCTTTAAAGGTAATCCACGGATGCCCTGTTTCAAACAACATCGACAACATTTTCCGCCATAGCGTCAGTGCCGGTATTTTTTTGAAGTTTTTAATCTCGCCTCGCTCGGCTTTTTCTTCATATTGGCAATAAGCCTGTTCAAATTCCAGGCCATATAAATCATGCAAGTCTGGTGTTTCTTCCGGTGAAAACAACGTCCATTCTGTTTCTTCAGCCACCCGCTTCATAAATAAATCAGGCACCCAGTTTGCGGTATTCATATCATGGGTCCGGCGTCGGTCATCACCGGTGTTTTTACGCAAGTCCAGAAATTCTTCTATATCCAGATGCCAGGTTTCCAGGTAAGCACACATTGCCCCTTTGCGTTTACCGCCTTGGTTGACCGCAACAGCTGTATCATTAGCCACTTTCAAAAAAGGCACCACGCCCTGTGATTTACCATTCGTTCCTTTAATATGTGAACCCATCGCCCGAACCCGAGTCCAGTCATTACCCAAGCCACCGGCATATTTGGACAACATGGCATCATCTTTGATTGCACTGAAAATGCCATCCAAATTATCGGGCACAGTGGTCAAATAACAAGATGATAATTGTGGGCGCAGTGTTCCTGAATTAAACAAAGTTGGCGTAGAACTCATAAAATCGAAACTGGAAAGTAGATTATAAAACTCGATAGTGCGAGCCTCTCTATCGATTTCGTTAATTGCCAAACCCATCGCCACGCGCATAAAAAAGGCCTGAGGCAATTCAAAACGGGTTTCATCATGATGAATAAAATAACGATCGTATAAGGTTTGCAATCCTAGATAATTAAATTGCAGGTCTCGTTCCGGTTTCAGTGCTTTACCCAATGCAGCCAGATCATATTGGCTTAGGGTGCGATCCAATAGCTCCAGTTCCGCACCACGGTGTATAAAATCGGCAAAATATTCTGCATAACGTTTGGTCATTTCTTGCTGAGTAGCCTCAACAGCATTACCCTGATCTAAATAGGTCAAGGCTTCACTTCGCATGTTATCCAGTAATAGTCGCGCGGATACAAAAGAATAATTCGGCTCCTTTTCTATCTGAGTACGGGTACTCATGATCAGGGTTGGAATAATATCTTTCTCCGGAACCCCATCAAACAAATTACGGGAAGTTTCAGTCAGAATAAATGCCTGATCAACATTCTCCAAACCTTTACACGCATCTGCGATAATTTTTTTCAGGCGTTTAAAATTGAGAGGCTTACGGCTACCATCTGGCGCCGTTACCTGAATAACCGATTGCTCCTGCTCTAACTCACCCTGCGGCTGTGTTTCAGCACGAAGTTTAGCGTGCTCTTCCCGATATAAAACATAAGCTCTAGCCACCTTCTGATACTCACTACGCATCAGCGCCAATTCCACCTGATCCTGAATATCTTCAATATGAACCGTGCCACCACTAGGCAAACGCCGTGTCAACGCAGTTTCAATCTGCTCCGTTAACTGAGCAACCGTTTCATGGATTCGTCTGCTGGCTGCCGCATTGCCCCCTTCTATCGCAAGAAAAGCTTTGGTTATCGCAACAGAAATTTTATTGGCATCAAAGGCGGTGACTTTGCCATTTCGCCTGATGACGCGAACTTCACCAGGCGCAACGGCCTGAATATCCGGTGATGCTGTCGTTGGCTCCGGAATTGTTAATTGCGGTGTAGTTTCAGTAATTGATGATTCTGTTTCCATAATTCCTCCGATAAATCCAATTTTCGATCTGACAACTTCAGTTAGAATGCGCTTCGTACTGACCATTCCTGACCCTAAGGTGGTTTGGTTAAATAAATATACTTTAGTGCTTTGGTATAATTTGTAGTTGTTTCTTAAGATGGCAAATTAAAAAACCTCTTACATCCAATATGTTACAGTTTTCATTTTCTAAATATTGCATGTTTTTTATACAACACAACCTCTGACCTAAGAGCAACTGTGTAAACTATCACATTTAATCCTTACTGCTCTTCCCGAATGAATTGTACCACCATATTGTGTTTAAGTTAAAAAAAAACCCAACATAGTGTGTTAAAAGCTGTGTATAACTTGTCTACTTTGGCATTGAAAATGAATTTTTCCACATAAATTCAAAACCTTAATGCGATTAAAAAAAACACACTTACCACACTATTTTTTCACCGAAAAAAACAACACTACACTCAAAATCAGATAATAATCCTGAAAAATTTTCGATTTCATTTAGAATCATTAGAATATGCAAAATTCTGGAAAAAATAGTTGAACGACGCGGATAATTACAACAATGAATGCTCAACCAGAGACCACAAACACTAGGTTTTTTACCACTCTAATCAAGCGCATCCTGCCAGATTCACAGGCTGTAGCATTAGCCTTGATTCTACTAGTCGGCTTCCTATCTATTTATTTCCTTGCCGATATTTTAATGCCAGTGTTAGTGGCTGTTGTTATCGCTTACTTACTGGAAGGCATCATTTATAAAGCAGAAAACTGGAAGATACCCCGATTTATCGCTGTAACCCTGGTTTTTTCCGTGTTTATGGCCGGCCTGATTTTTTTACTGCTGATTTTGATGCCCATACTGTATGAACAAACCTTGCAGTTGGTTCAACACACCCCGGCCATGATTAGATCAATACAGGAAGAAATATTACGTTTGCCGGAACTCTATCCGCAGTTAATTTCAGAAGACAAGTTGAGATCCATTTTATTTTCATCGCAGAAGGAAATACTAAACTACAGCCAGGAATTATTAAGCTTTTCTGCTGCTTCAGTATTGAGCCTGGTTACAGCAATGGTTTATCTCATTCTAGTACCCATGTTGGTATTTTTCTTTATGAAAGATAAACACAGCCTAGTCGAATGGACTGGCCAGCTCATGCCGAAAGACAGGCATTTATCACTGCAGGTTTGGCGAGAAGTAGATGAACAAATTGCAAATTACGTGCGAGGAAAATTTGTAGAAGTTCTACTTCTCGGGGTTGTCAGTTATATAACCTTTTCACTGCTTGGATTAAATTATGCCATGTTACTTGCAGTCTTTATGGGTTTACAGGCCATAATTCCTTATGTCGGCGCCACTCTAGTAACTTTTCCGGTAATTACTGTCGCCTATTTCCAATGGGGTATTAGTGCCGATCAATTCATGTATGTGTCGATTGCCTATGCAATTATTCAAGCTATAGATGGAGTTGTCCTGGTTCCTTTGTTATTTTCTGAAGCCGTCAATTTACATCCTATTGCCATTATTGTTGCGATATTGTTTTTTGGTGGTTTATGGGGGTTTTGGGGCGTATTCTTCGCTATACCTCTAGCCACACTAGTTAAAGCGGTACTTAATGCCTGGCCTAGAAACGGTGAAGAAAAACTAATTCATAATTAACCTCCTAATTCTCTCACCGCCTGCAATACTTCTTCAATATGTTCTTTAAGCTTAACTTTACGCCATTCCTGAACCAGAACGCCTTGCCGGTCAATTAAAAAAGTACTGCGCACAATACCCATTGCCTTTTTGCCAAACATATTTTTCATTTTGATAACATCGAATAGCTGGCACAGCTCCTCATCCGAATCACTCAATAAATCAAACGGAAATTCCTGCTTAGCTTTAAAATTCTCATGGCTTTTAAGGCTGTCACGCGAAACACCCAAAATCTCGGTATCCAGTGCGGCAAACTGGCTATAGTGGTCTCTAAAGCCCTGGCCTTCTTTGATGCATCCGGGGGTATTATCTTTGGGATAAAAATAAAGGATCAGATTTTTGCCTTTATAGTCAGAAAGTTTTATGGATTTATCACCAGTGGCACTAGCTGCGAAATCTGGGACAGAATGGCCTACGCTTAAATTTGTCATGCAAATAACCTATTTTAGAATGAATCAGGTTATACCTTGAATCACTATTATTGTGATGCGAAGTATATGTACGCTGACAGCATATCACTAAGATAAGTAACAAACTAACTACTTTAACACTTATGGAAAAACCAACTCAGTTAGGTGGCTATGCAAAGTATACAAAAAAGGCTCCATTTAGGAGCCCATTAAGAAGAAAGAGAAATCCATTATGAATTTCAGGCCATCAGTACAGGATTTTGCTGCTTCTTGTTAAAGAAAAATCCAGCGAAACTAGCCAACATTAGCATCAAAGTGGCTGGAGTAGGAACTGTTCTCAAATTATCCAAAACTAAATCTGATGCGTCATCACCCTCAATTTCTAATGAAATAGCGTTTACTGACTCAAAGTCAAAACCCATGTCACCCGTAAACAGATCAAAAGCCACTGCCTGAACACCCACCCCCGCACCAGATAGCGTGTACTTGACTGCATTACCCAAAGTGTCTAAAACTGAGAAAGTTAAATTCACCTCACCTTGGTCGATTCTAAAAATATCAAAACTAAATACGCTAAAATCCCTTCCATCTGTGAGATCTATTCCTCCCAAACCAGCTCCATTTGCATCCCAAGTAATTGTAGATGTAGCTGCAGTTAACGCCTCAGCACTATGCGAGTAAACACCGGAATTATAGGTGGCTGAATTGTATACCCGGGCTTTGGCGTCACCTTCGTTTGGATTGGTAATGTCTATTTCTATTTTACGAGAGCCGCCTATAGCACCGGCATAGTTAATAGTATCTGAGCTTACACCTAGTCCGGTAACCGAATGTGCACCACCATCAAAATTATCAATACTAGCCGCCTGAACACCACCCGCTAAAACAATACTGCTCGCCATTATTACACAAGAAATTATCTTTTTCATG
>JAUXDP010000202.1 GCA_030618325.1 Methylococcaceae bacterium
CGCAGCACGTATGGTACGCGTCGGTTAAAAAAGAAACTCGCTGAACAAGGTTTCTTCGTGAGTCGGCGGCGTATCGGGCGTTTGATGAATCAAGCAGGCTTGTGGTGTAAAACCAAAAAAAAATTTAAAGCCACGACAAACTCCAAGCATAGCAAACCCATTGCGCCTAATAGACTGGACAGACAGTTCACAGTATCAGCACCTGACCGCTATTATGTCGGTGATATCACGTACATTGCGACTCAAGAAGGCTGGCTGTATTTGGCTGTTGTTATTGACTTGTTTTCCCGGAAGATCGTCGGCTGGTCAATGGATAATCGCATGAAAGCTCAGCTGGTGAATGATGCCCTATTAATGGCTATAGGGAAGCGTAAGCCGGGTAAAGGATTACTCTGGCATACCGATCGTGGCAGTCAATACGCCTCTGATAGTCATCGGAAAATATTGAAGGAACATCATGTCATTCAATCTATGAGCCGGAAAGGAAATTGCTGGGACAATAGTGTTTCTGAGAGCTTCTTTCATACCTTGAAAACGGAACTCATTCATCACTGTCGGTTTAAGACTCGAGAAGAAGCCAGAGAGGTAATCTTTGAATATATCGAGGTCTTTTATAACCGGGAACGAATTCATTCTGCTAATGACTATTTGTCACCAGTAGATTACGAAATTCAGCATAAAGCTGTGTAAACTTGTGTCCGGAAAAGTGTTGACACATCAAATATCCTGAACTAATACTTACAAAATTGACTCTTAATATCGAGTGATAATTACCCAATATTATTATGAGTACTATGCTTTGGCGGCCTTCAGCCGAAAGACAACAAAATGCCAATATCACTAGATTTATGGCGAAAGTAAGTGAAAAGTACGGCATCAAGGTGAAAGACTATGCTGATCTATACCGTTGGTCTATAGATCACACGGCAAACTTTTGGGCGTTATTTTGGGACTTTGCACAAATTAGCTCTGAAAAAAAAGGGACAATCACCGTATCGGATATAAACAAGATGCCTGGCGCCAAGTGGTTTCCGGAGGCTCGCCTGAATTATGCAGAAAACTTACTGGGTAATGGTGATAAAAACCAGTGCGCTATTTTGTTTAAGAGTGAAAATGGCTTAAATCAACAACTCTCATACTCAGAGTTAAATGCCTGTGTCTGCCGGCTAGCTCAAGCATTACGAAACGATGGAATTACTCAGGGTGATCGGATTGCAGCAGTTTTGCCTAATCTACCAGAAACTATAATTGCCATGCTGGCGACTAGTAGCATCGGTGCTGTTTGGTCAAGTTGTTCGCCGGATTTTGGCATACCCGGCATTGTCGATCGTTTTGGTCAAATTAGTCCCAAAGTTCTATTTGTTTGTGACGGGTATTATTTTAATGGCAAGCAGTACCAACATTCCGACCAGGTTAAACCATTGCTTAAAGCCATCCCTTCGATCCAGAAAGTGGTGATGATTCCGTTTTTGCAAAAACAGGTTGCTATAACCGAAAATCAGGAAACCTTATGGCATGATTATATTGCCGACTTTTCAGCCAATGAACCGATTTCATTTACTCAGACAGCCTTCAATGACCCGCTGTTTATTCTTTTTTCATCCGGAACCACCGGCTCACCTAAATGTATTATTCATGGTGTCGGTGGAACGCTGCTGCAACATATGAAAGAACACTTACTGCACGTAGATGTTCATAAAGGAGACAGGTTATTTTACTACACTACTTGCGGTTGGATGATGTGGAACTGGCTGGCTTCTGGTTTGGCGTCAGGAGCGACGTTGGTGCTTTATGATGGTTCGCCACTTTATCCTTCTACCAGTGCGCTATTTGACTTGATCGATGATTATAAAATCAATATTTTTGGTATTTCAGCAAAGTATATTGATGCAATTAAAAAGTCCGGGATTACACCCAAAGAAACTCACAATCTCTCTTCACTTAAGACTGTTTTATCGACCGGCTCGCCCTTAGTCCCCGAAGGATTTGATTATGTCTATCAAGCTATAAAATCCGATATTTGTTTGTCTTCTATTTCAGGTGGAACCGACATTATCTCCTGTTTCGTTTTGGGGTGTCCGACCCTACCCGTTTACCGCGGGGAAATTCAATGCTGTGGTCTGGCGATGAAAGTCGATGTCTATGACGATGCGGGTCATTCAATACGAAAAAAAAAAGGTGAACTGGTCTGCACTGCCCCTTTTCCTTCGATGCCCATAGGTTTTTGGAATGATCGGGGACAACAAAAATATCATGCCGCATATTTTGATAAATTCCCGGGCGTATGGTGGCATGGGGATTATGTCGAATTGACTGAAAATGATGGCATGATTATTTACGGACGTTCCGATGCGATTTTGAACCCTGGCGGAGTTCGAATCGGGACTGCAGAAATATACCGGCAAGTAGAACAGCTCGATGAAGTTCTGGAAAGCCTTGTGGTTGGTCAGGAATATGACGGAGATTGTCGGATTATTTTATTCGTAGTCCTACGCAATGGTAAAAAATTAACAGAGCAACTAACCACAGAAATCAAACAACACATAAGATATAATGCCTCACCTCGCCACGTACCTGCGATTATTCAGCAAGTGACCGATATTCCCCGAACTAAAAGTGGTAAGATTGTAGAATTGGCAGTTCGAGATATTGTCAATGGTTTCCCAGTAAAAAATCTACACGCTTTAGCTAACCCGGAAGTTTTAAAGCAGTTTACTGAAATAGAAAACTGATCTAGCGTCTAAGCAATATTTGAATATGCAGCAGAGTAGGTCAGTCAATTCGAACAGCCTCCTAGGCAAATCTGACCGGGTTCCATTCATCCATCATCTTCTGACGTGCCGCATCGAGACGCTCCGACATCAATACTGTAAATTTCTTTAACAGCTTGTAGCCAAATTTCGGATCTTGTTCGCATCGCGCCAGTATGACCATCCCAGAATCCGCTCTTTGCCCAGAGCTTGGATCTCCAGGATTGGACCCAATAACGCCGGGATTTGCACAGAGACGCGCCCATTGCGGACCACATAGATCTTATCGGCTAGTTCGCCCTGTCGAAACAGGATCTGCCCTTTTTTGATCTCACGCAGGCTCACGCACTCGCACAAAAAATTCAGGACTTCTTCGCTAAGCTCTGAAAAAAATGTGGTCCGACAGGTATTCGGTAATTGATTGATTGCTAACTGCTTACCTCATCAATTCAATGATTACGATGCCTTATGGATAGAAATTTTAACGCACTTTTTCTGACACAACATGCCATAACCCGCGTGATTACCCAAGTTTATAATATCTTAGCCTGGTTCAATTTTGCTTGAATCCTTTTTTTTGCTTCAACAGATAAAAAAATATTTTCTTGGTGTTTTTCGATTCCAGAGATGGTATTTTGAATAAACTTTATCTGTTTTATATATTGATAACAGGTTTCACACATCATCAAATGTAACTTTATTTGTAAACGCTTAAGCCATGGTATTGAGGTATCAAGACTATTGGACGCTAATTCTGTTATTTGTTTACATTTCAACATGTCGTCTCACTTCGTTTCAAACCATTTAACATCAAGACATTGTCTTAGCTTCATTCTGGTGCGAGATAATGTAACCCACAATTGATTAGTTGTCTCATACCCCAAAACCTGGCAACAATCTTCGCTGGATACATCACCCAAAGTTCGCAACAATAATAAATCAGCCATTTTTTTTGGTAACCGGTCAAGGCATTGCTGAAAAACATGCCAGAATTGCTGCTCATTTAAACTACAATCGGGCGTTGCCCATTCAACCAAGTCAATTTGCCATTTACCTTGCTGGTCAAACTGGCTATTTAATAAGTCTTCACCTAAATCAGAATCATTCAGCGACTGTGAGTCATATCTATTTTTTCTGAAATGATCAATGATCTTATGCTTTAAAATTCCCGTTAACCAGGTTCTGACTGATGATTGTCCAGAGAACTTGTCAAATGCCTGGATTCCTGCCAACAAAGTATCCTGCACCAAATCTTCAGCCGTTGCTTCAGAACGGACTCGAACCAGGGCAAAACGGTAAAGCATGTCACCATAATTATCCAGCCAGCTTTCTGGATTATCCTGTGTTGTATGAGGCATAATTTCCAATGGTCATAAACAAAAGAAAAGTATACCTGATAGGGGAATTGTAATTAAGGTTTCTGAATAATTATTGAAAATAGATTACATCCTTGTAATCTAGACTACGTCAATGTACTGCTTATTTTTTATTCCCGCATTTTCCTTCGCCACATTTCCCTTCTTTGGCTTTACCCTCACCCATTTTTTTATCCCCACACTTCCCTTCTTTGGCTTTACCTTCACCCATTTTTTTATCCCCGCACTTCCCTTCTGCGGCTTTACCCTCACCCATTTTTTTATCTCCACATTTACCTTCTGCAGTTTTAGAAGCATCGCCCATCTTACCTGCACATTTTCCTTCTTCAGTTTTTTCTGCAGCACCAGACATTTTGCCGCCGCATTTACCTTCACCGCACACGCCGTCTTTCATCTTCTTAACGCCCTCTTCCACTACATCGGCCATATCCGCCTCTGCGACATTCATATAGCCTGAAGATAATTCCGATACTTCGAATGGGTTGCTGTCAGCACTAACCGCAGTTGCCCCTATACCAGCGGCAATGGATGTTCCAACTACAAAAGCTGTTTTGTTTATTTTTTTCATCTCTCTTCTCAAGTTAAGTTTGATAAATAATCGCAACCCATAGGATTAGGTAACGAAGATCAATTATAAGTCGGTTAAGCGATTCAAACCTTACAATTTTATTTTTAGTTACTTTTTTTTTTGATTTTCGCAGCAATTTTAAATTGATAAAGTAGCTTTTTATTTTTTCTTTTTATATAAAAATATTTATATATCAAAGCCATAGCTTATGGTGATACCACCACCCCAATCAGCTGTGCTACGACCAAAGCCTTTGATAATATATTCCTGTAATCCCCAGTTTTTTGATAATTTTTGATTGCTAAATGCAGTTAATTGCTGTTTTTCATCCCCCCTGTCAGAGACTTTTTCACGCCAGGTATAATCGAAACCAGCAGATATGTCGGGATTAACTTTATAGCTCAGTCCTGTAGAAACAAAAAAAACATCATTTAATTTAGAACTACCATAAACTTTATAACCCACTCGGACATAGGGTGTTAGTTGATCTATAACTTTATATAATCCTAATCTGAAGGCAAAGTCAGTTTTACCGGTTCCCAAACCTTTGCTTGCATCGGCAGTTCCAATATAGACTTTTCCTTCCGCATCCATCAAAAACTTAAACTCTTGATTATAATAAAAATTATAGCGAACAGCTGCTATTATATCTCCCAAACCTGATTCTGTTGTTTGCTTGGTTGTTACTCGTTGCCCAATTTGACCAATACCTACAATAACGTTTTTAGGACCCGTTTTTTCAAGATAAGGTATGGTTAATTTAAAGTTAAATTTTTCATATTTGTACTTGAAGGTAAAGGGTACGTAATACATCTCTGTTTTTTCTGAGTGGCCGTAGTCACCCGTAATATAAGAGGCGCCTGTTGAAAATGTAAATTTTCCATTCGCCATGGCATTAGAAAAAAATAGAGTTGTCGTTACGACAAAGAGTGTTATTTTTAGCATTATTATCCTAATCATTATCTTCAACTTCGGGTATTTCTATCTCAGGCTCTTCAACCTCGGGAACCTCTACCTCAGGCACTTCCACTTCGGGTACTTCAACCTCTGGAACCTCTACCTCAGGTACTTCAACTTCGGGAACCTCTACCTCAGGCACTTCCACTTCCGGTACTTCCACTTCGGGAACCTCTACCTCAGGCACTTCCACTTCCGGTACTTCAACCTCTGGAACCTCTACCTCAGGCACTTCCACTTCCGGTACTTCAACCTCGGGAACCTCTACCTCAGGCACTTCCACTTCCGG